>JAISTN010000270.1 GCA_031272565.1 Bifidobacteriaceae bacterium | reverse complement strand
ATGACGGTGAAGTCCCCGCTCCTGATCTGCAGGTCCAGGTTCTTCAAGACGTGTTGCTGGACGCCCTCGGTGGAGAACGTCTTGGACAGCTTCTGCGTGGTGATGACCGGCTGGCCCGGTTCGATCGGTTGGATTCTTGGCTGGCTCATGGTGGTTGCCTCCTTCTTGGGAACCATCTTGGGCCAGGGGTCCTGAACCATCCCTTGCGGGATTCTGAACAATCCTTAACGGTTCCTTAATTCCGTTGGCGTAAGCCGCCTGACAGGCCGCCTGAAAGGCCGGCTGGGGCGTCCTGGGCCGGCCGGACGCCATCGGGCACAAGCCGGTGACCTGCGCAAACGTCAGCCGGCCGGGCGGGTTAGCGAGCCGCGTAGGTGGCCATCACCCAGTCGTAGTTCTCCAGCTCCAGCGGGGTGCCGCAGTGTTGGCAGACGCCGTACTGCTCCAGGTTGACCGTGCCGCCGCAACTGGCGCACTGGTAGGCAATTGGGTCGGCAAACCAAGCGGCTGAGACCTTCTTTTGCAGGGTCAGGCGAACCCGTACCGTCTGGCGCCGCTTGCGCCGGCGCCGCAACCGGGTCAGCCGCAGCTTCACCTTCATGGTGGCCAGGTACCACTCGCCTGCGCGGGTGAAACGGCCGAACCGCACGTTCCGGATCTGGCATTCGGCCACGTCCGCATAGCCCGCCAGGTGGGCGGACAGGTCACAGTTGACAAACGTCTCAATCTGCTGGGGCGACGTGGCATAGTGCACCGCGGCCAACTTGTTGTCCAGCGACTGGTGCATCGCCTCCAGCGAGAAGGCCGGGTCGATGGCGCGGGCCCGCTTGGCGAACCAGCGGCGGGCAAAGGCGCGCGAGCCGCTGTAGCTCAGGCCGATGAAGCAGTAGAGGCAGGCGAAGGTCAAGAACGGGCCCCCCACCACCATGATTGGCAAGGGCGAGAACAGTTGGTCGACGGTACCCGTGGCCCAGGCGCGGATCAGCTTGTAGGTGGCCGGGAACGAGAAGCAGGCGATGATGGTGTAGGCCACCAACAGGAACACGCCCATGTACTGCATGAACTGGTTCTCGCCGAACCAGCGGGCCTGGGTGGCTTTGCCGAAGGCCGCCATCCGTTCCGCAAAGTCGCTGAGCTGAAACTTGGTACCGCAGTGGGCGCAGCCAGCGATCAGGGTTTCGGTGGTGTTGATGGCGCCGCAATTGGGGCAAGGGTATTCGGCGTCGCCGTTGGTGGTACCGGCCAGGGCGAAGTAGTGCGTGCCGCGGTTGTTGTAGCGGCGCAGTTTGCGTTTGCCCTGGTACCAGGTTTGGCGCACCAGCAACCGGGTGGCGAACAGGAAGTCGTACTTGTAGGGGCCATCTTGCGAACTGCCACCGCCATCGATGTGCCAGACGCCCCGTTTGTCGGGGGGTATAGGGCGGTCGATGAACTCGACCTTCTGGGTCACGCCCAACTGGTCCGCCCGGCCCTTTTCCAGGACCAGCTTGAGGCGGAAGAACGGGGTCAGGCGCTGCGGCAGCGGCCCGCCCTGGCCGCAGTAGGCGGAGTATTCCTGGGCGAAGACATGCAACTGGTCCGTCGGTCGCGCGGCTTCGCGCCAACTGGCCGGGTCCAGGCCACCGGGCGGAGCAACAGTCACCCCACCAGTCTATTGGGCCAGGTCAGGCCCGCGCGAGGCCCGGTTGCAGCTCCCCGGCCGGCCGGCGCCCGGCAACGGGTTCGGAGTTGCGCGCCAACATCCACGTACAACCAAGCTGTCCATAGGATTGGCCGTCTATCGGTTCGCTGCGGGCAGGGCGGGCTGCCCGGTAGTGGCGGATCAGGCCAGCGGGAAGCGGAGGGTGGCCACGAAGCCCGCTGGTGCGGCGGCCGGTGGGCCGGGCGCCGCACCAGCCGCGTTGGCCAGGGTCAGCGATCCGCCCATGGCGGTCATGAAATAGTTGGCCAGGTGCAGGCCCAGGCCCGCGCCCGGCTGCCCGGCCGCCGCCGAGCCGCGGTAGAACTTCTGCGCCAACAGTGGCAACTCGTCAGCGGGCACCCCCGGCCCCTGATCCGCTAGCTGCACCACCAACTGGCCGCCCTCAATAGCGCTTTGGATCGCCAACGGCGTGCCGGCGTACTTATAGGAGTTGCTCATCAGGTTGTCGATCACCTGCGCCGTCCGCAAAGGATCGGCCAGCACCAGGCAGTCCGGCAGCGTGAACGGCCCCACCAGGCCGCGGGCGTCCGCTTCCCGGATCAGTTGCCCGATTTCACTCGCCGCCACCGGCACCGGCTCCACCCTCAGTTGGGTCAGGTCTTCCAGCGTGGCGTTGAACAGGTTCGACACCAAAGTGTCGATCTGGTCCGCCTTGGCGGTGACCGTCTCCAGGCGCTCGCGGGCGGCCTGGTTGGTGGCTTGGGCGGCCATCAGTTCCGCCACCGCCCTGATCGAGGCCACCGGGGTCTTGATGTCGTGACTGAGCGAGGCCACCAGTTCCTTCTTCGACACCTCGGCCCGCCGTTCCCGTTCCCGGGCGGCCGCCAACTCGGTCCGCATCAGGTCGAACGATTCGGTGAAGGCACCAAAGGCGCCGCCCCGGTCCATCAGGAGCGGCGCCTCCAGGTCGCCCAAGGCGACGCGCTGGGCAAAGCCCTGCATGTCATGGAACGGCTTGATCAGGCGCCGGTGGGCCCGCCACAAGAACAGCCCGCAGACGGCCCCGGTCGCCGCCAGGCCGGCCAGCACCACCAGGCGGAGCCGCGTCACGTGGGCCGCGAGGTCCGCCTCGGTGGTGTTGACGAAGGCCACCCGGGCCAGCACGGCGCCGCTGGTCGGGTCGACCAGGTCGACCACCGTGTCGCCCCTGGCCAGGGCCTCGGACAAGGTGGCGGCCGGGCCGCTCCCACCCACCGGGCCGGTGCTGGCCAGGAGGGCGCCATCGGGCGCCAAGACCGAATAATCCCCAGCCCCTTCAGTGGCCGGCAGGCTGTAACCCGGCGTCCCCAAGTGGTCGAAATCGGCCAACAGGGTTTGCGTCACATCGTTGATGGCCGGCAGGTCAACCCGCGTGCCCGGCAGGCGCGGGATCAGCACCGCCACCACCACCGCCACGGCGGCCACCACCACCGCCAGGGCGACGGCGTACCGACGGGTCTTCATCGCCCGGCATCCATGCCCGGCGCCGCCGGAGCGGACTCGAACAGGTAGCCCGTACCCCAGGCTGTCTTGATCCAGCGCGGGCCGTCCGCGCCGGCGTCGCCCAGCTTTTCGCGCAGGCGCCGGATGTGCACATTCAAGGTGCCGTCACCGGTGAAGGCTGTGCCCCACACCTTGGTGAACAGCTCGCGCTTGGGCACCACCCGGCCGTCGTTGTGGGCCAGGTAGGCCAACAGGCGGTACTCCATGCCGGTCAGCGACACCTCGCCATCGGGCCCGTAGAGCCGTTCCTGGTCGAAGCGCAGGGTGTAAGGACCGAAGACCAACTGATCGGCTGCCGGTGGGGCCGGGTCGACGGGTACCGCCGGCGTCCCAGGCGCTTCCG
>JAISTN010000249.1 GCA_031272565.1 Bifidobacteriaceae bacterium | reverse complement strand
TTCGCCATCGGAGGTGGTGGGGGCCTCCCCGGTGGTGCCATTGACCACGATGCCGTCGTGGCCGGCCGCGATCAGGTGTTGAGCCACGGCCTTGGTCAAGGGCAACGACAGCGTGCCGTCATCGTCGAAGGGGGTGGCCATGGCTGTCAAGAGAGCCCCGAAGGGCCGCTGGGGTATTGCGTTGTAGGCCATGGTGGCAACCTTACCTTGCTCGCGGCGCCGCGGCCGGAACCGGCGTCATTGACCGACCGGGTCAGGAGGGCCGGCCGGGCGGGCCTTGGCGGATGGCTGGGCCATCCCCGCTCACAGGTCCAGCAGTTGTTCCAGGCCAACAGTCAGGCCGGTGTGGCTGGCGATGGCCCGGATCGCCAGCAGCACGCCGGGCATGAAGCTGACCCGGTCCAGCGAATCATGCCGGATGGTCAGGATTTCGCCCACGTTGCCCAGCACGATTTCCTCATGCGCCACCGCGCCCCGCAGGCGCAGGGCGTGCACGTGGATGCCGTCCACCACCGCGCCCCGGGCGCCGGACAGCGACTGGCTGGTAGCATCCGGCCCGTGGGCCACGCCAGCCGTCAGGCGGGCGGCGGCAATGCCGGCGGCGGTGTGCTGGGCGGTGCCCGATGGCGCGTCAAGTTTGTCGGGGTGGTGCATTTCGACCACCTCAGCCGATTGGAAATAGGGCGCGGCCTTGGCGGCAAAGGCCATGGCCAGGACGGCACCTAAGGCAAAGTTGGGTCCAATCAGCACGCCAAGTTGGGGCTTGGCGGCCAGCCGCTGCTCCAAGCGGTCCAAGGCCGCCTGGTCCCAGCCCGAGGTGCCCACCACGGCGTGGATACCCAGGTCAATCAGCAGGTGAACGTTGGCCTCGGTGGCTTCCGGTACGGTGAAGTCGACCGCCACCTGGGCACCGCTGGCGGCCAAGTCGGCCGGGTTGAAGCCGATGTCGAACGCCCCCACCAAGTGCAAGTCCGGCGCCTGCTCCACCGCCCGCACCACCATTTGCCCCATGCGCCCCTTGGCACCCAACACGGCCACGCCAGTTGTCTCGCTCACGGGGCCAAGCCTACCTGCGGTTGCAACCGAATGTGTTTCGTGCTGGGTTTCCTGGCGGGCGGCTGGCGCCCGCGCCGGCGGGCAGGCCCGCGGCGGGCCGGGTGGCGGGGGCGGTCAAAGCCCAGCATGATAGGACTTGATCCAAGGACTGCCCGCCATTAGGGAGCTTGTCCGGAACGAGAGCAACGATGATCAGTGACATCCTGAGTGGACCCACCGGGACCATCCGGGCGGGGCGCGGCAGCGGCCTGCGGGCCAAGAGTTGGCGCACCGAGGGTCTGCTGCGCCTGTTCGAAAACACACTGGAAGTGGCCCAGAATCCCGCCGAACTGGTTGTCTGTGGCTCGGCCGGGCGGGCCGCCCGCAGTTGGCAAGATGCCCGCGTCATCGCCCAGACACTGCTGGAACTGCCGACCGATCAGACCCTCATTTTGCAATCGGGAGCGCCGGCCGGCGTCATCCCCACCAGCCCGGAAGCACCCCGGGTGCTCTCGGCCGTCAACAACACGGTCGGGGCCTGGTCTGGTGCGGATCGGTTCGCCGCCCGGGCCGCCGCCGGCCAAACCATTGACGGCGGCCTGACGGCCGCCGCCTGGCAGTACATCGGCCGCCAAGGCGCGCTGCAATCCAACTATGAACTGTTGCGGATCGTTCTGGAACAGCACTTCTGGAACGGCGGTGCCGGCCGCTGGCTGCTGACCGCCGGCCTGGGCGCGGCCGGGTCTTCCCAGCCCATCGCCGCCCGGCTGGCCGGGCTCAGTTCCCTGACCGTGGAAGTGGACCAGGCCAAGATCGACCAGTACGCAGCCGGCGGCCAACTAACCGCCCAGGTGCCGTCGCTTGAGGTGGCCTTGGCGGAGTTGGCCAAGGCCGAAACGGCCGGCAAGGTGGTGGCCTTGGCCCTGTGCGGCAACGCCGCGGAGGTCTTCCCCCAGGTGGCGGCCCAAGGCGTGCTGCCGGACATTGTGAGCGACCAGACCGCCGCCCATGATGCCCGCCACGGCTACGTGCCAGCCGGCTACGACCTGGCCACTTGGCACACGGCGCGCGAGCATGACCCCGAAGGCATCGAGGCGGCCGCGCTGGCCTCGATCACCCAGCAGGTGCGCGCCATCTGCGACCTACAAGACGCCGGTGCGGTGGCCTTCGAAAACGGCAACCACCTGCGGTTGCAGGCGCTGCGGGCGGCTGATCCGTCCCTGGCCGAACGGATCAGCCGGTTGCCCGGGTTTGCCGAACGCTACCTGCGGCCGTTGTTGGCGCGCGGCATCGGGCCCTTCCGCTGGATCGCGCTGTCCGGTGACCCGTATGACCTACGGGTGCTGGACGATCTGGCGGCCGGCCTGTTCCCGGGGCGCCCCGAGGTGGCCCAGTGGATCAAACTGGCCCGCGCCGGGGTGCCCACCCAAGGCCTGCCCGCCCGCTCCTGCTGGCTGGGGCACGGTGAGCGCTCTATGTTCGCCACCGAGGTCAACCGCTTGGTGGCGGCCGGCAAACTGCGTTCGCCCGTGGCCTTCAGCCGCGGCCACCTGGACGCGGCCAGCCTGACCCATCCCATGTCCGGTACCGAAAACCTGCGGGACGGTTCTGCCGGCGCGACCGATTGGCCGCTGCTGGACGCCCTGGCCTTGGCCGCCTGCGGCGCCGACCTAGTGGCGGTTCACGCCGGCGGCGGCGACCACTCGGGTTGGCTGCAGTCCACCGGGGTGACCATTGTGGCCGATGGCGTTCCCGCCACCACCGATCGGCTGCAGCGGGCCCTGGACGCGGACACCGGCCTGGGCGTGCTGCGCTACGCCGCCGCCGGTCATCCCGAAGCCATCGCGGCGGCCGATCGGGGCGGTGAGCTGGGCACCGCGCCGTTGGGCCGGCCGGGTGGATCGCCCGGTCCGGCGGGGTTGCACGTGCTGCCCGGCCTGCCAGGACCCGGCCTGGGATGATCGTTTGGCACAGTCTCTACCGGAAGGACCCCACATGCCTGATTTGACCCCGGACGCGGCCCATCTGGCGGCTGGCCTGGAAGCCCTGAGCACCTTCGTGCAGAGCGCCCAGCCGGGTTGGACCCGGCAGGTCTTCTCCGAGCCCTACCTGGCCTCACGCGAGTGGACCTTCCGGCGCATGGTCGAGGCCGGTTTGAGCGACGTCCACCAGGACGCGGCCGGCAACATCGTGGGGCGCCTGCCCGGGCAGCACCCGGAACTGAAGCCGCTCATGACTGGTTCCCACACCGACACGGTCTGGGGCGGCGGCCGGTTTGACGGCATGGTGGGCGTGGTGGGCGCCATCGAGGCGGCGCGGCTGATCCGCGAATCCGGCCGGCCACTGGCCCGGGATTTGATCGTGGTGGATTTCCTGGGCGAGGAGGCCAACGAGTTTGGTCTGTCCTGTCTTGGTTCGCGCGCCATCACGGGTGAACTGACGCCCGGCCACCTGGACCGGTTGGGCGAAGCGGCCGGAGCCACCCTGGGGGCCACCATGGCGGGCTTCGGCCTGGACCCGGACCAGGCCCTGCGCCTGGCCCAGCCAGCCGGGTCGCTGCACGCCTACATCGAGTTGCACATCGAACAGGGCCCGCTGCTGGAGGCGGCCGGCAAGGAGATTGGCGTCGTCACGGCCATTGCCGGTATCGAGCGCCTACTGGCGGCCTTCCAGGGCCGCGGGGACCACGCCGGCACCATGCCGATGGCGGACCGGCATGACGCCTTGCTGGCGGCCGCGGAAGCCGTCCTGGCGGTGGAGCACGAGGCCTGCTGCGCACCTGTCCACGCCGTCTCCACCACTGGGCGGATCGAGGCGCTGCCGGGGGCGTTCAACGTGGTGCCGGATTCGGCCCGCATCTGGGCCGAGGTCCGCTCGATTGACCCGGCTTGGCTGGGCGGCGTCAAGGGCCGCCTGGCGCAGCGGATCGCCGGCCTGGCGGCAGCCCGCGGCGTTGAAACGGCGCTCGAGTGGCTGAATGATCAGCCGCCGGTGGCCACCACGCCAGCGGTCCGGGAGACCATCGCCCAGGCGGCGGAAGCGGTGGGTGCCTCCTGGGAGGCCGTCCCCAGCGGGGCCGGCCATGACGCGGCCCACCTGCCGCGCCTGGGACCAATCGGCATGATCTTTGTGCCCTCCCAAGGCGGCCGCAGCCACGTCCCGGAGGAGTTCACCACCACCGAGGACACCGCCCGCGGCGTCCAGGTCCTGACTCAGACCCTGATCGCCCTGGACGCCCAGCCGGCCATCCCCGCCTAGCCTGCCAGGTCCCCGCCCGCACGGGGTTGGCCACTCGGGTCCAGGTCCTGGTTGGCCACTTTCCACTCACGAACTTTCGTCAGGTGGGGACGGGTCTCAGGTGACGACTTCCTGGGCTCCGCCGACTTGGGGTTGGGCGGACGGGGACACGGCCCGGGTGGTGTCGACAGGTTTGTCGGGGGTTGGGTCAGGCGACGTGTTGGCTGGGGATGATGGGGTTGGCTGGCCCGGGTGGTAACGACAGGCCGTTGAGGTGAACGGGTCCGGGGCGGTCTGGGTGGTGTCGACAGGTTTG
>JAISTN010000191.1 GCA_031272565.1 Bifidobacteriaceae bacterium | reverse complement strand
GAACAGGGTGTGTGACAGTTCATCCCCGCCGCCGTGCTCAACTAGCGCCCATTCGTCCGCCGGGAAGCGGGTCCGGTCCACGTTCACAGCAGGCCCTCCAGGGATGTCATCACAACGTTGGCCCCGGCCGCCTCAAGGGCGGTGGCCCCCGCGCCTCGGTCCACCCCGGCCACCAGGCCGAAGCCCCCGGCCCGGCCGGCCGCCACACCGGCGACGGCGTCTTCCACCACGGCGCAGCGGGCCGGCGCCAGGCCCAACCGCCCGGCGGCGGCCGTGAACGTGTCCGGCGCCGGCTTGCCTGCCAGGCCGTGTTGCCGCCGGTAGCGCCCGTCCACCACCACCTGGAACCAGCCCGCCAGCTTGACCTGGCTCAGCACCTGGGCGGCGTTTTCCGATGACGTCACCACGGCCAGGGCGGCGCCGCGGCCGGCCAGGGCCCGCAGCACCGGCACGGTCTCGGGGTAGGGCGTCAGGGTCGCGGCCGCCAACGCGGTATTGAAATGGCCGTCCTTGCGGTTGCCCAGCCCGCAGACCGTGTTGGCCTCAGGCGGGTCGGACGGGTCACCCCACGGCAAGGTCAGCCCGCGGGAGGCCAGCACGGCCGCCACGCCGTCGTAGCGTGGCCGGCCGTCCACGTACCGGTAGTAATCGTCCGTAGTGTAGGCCGGCTGGGCGCCATCGGCGGCCAAGAACTCCCCGAACAGGGCCGCCCAGGCTTGCTGATGCAGGGCCGCGGTGGGCACCAGCACGCCGTCCAGGTCGAACAGGTATCCGTCCACGGCTCAGCCCTTGACCGATCCGGCCAGCAGGCCGCGCACAAAGAACCGCTGCAGTGCCAAGAAGACCGCCAGGGGCACCACCATTGAGATGAACGCCCCGGCGGACAGCAGGTGCCAGGCCGAACCGCGCGAACCGACCATGTCGGACAGCCGGGCGGTCAACGGGGCCACCTCGGGCGTGTTGCCGGCAAAGGCCAGGGCCACCAGCAGGTCGTTCCACACCCACAGGAACTGGAAGATGGCAAAAGAGGCGATGGCCGGCGTCATCAGCGGCAGGATCACCCGCAGGAAGACCTGGACGTGCCCGGCGCCATCGACGCGGGCCGCCTCCACCAGTTCACGCGGGATTTCACGCATGAAGTTGTGCAGCAGGAAGATCGCCAGCGGCAGCCCAAACATGGCGTGGGACAGCCACAGCACCCAGTAGGTGCCGTTCAGGCCCCAGTTCACGTATTGGGTCAGCAGGGGGATCATGGTCACCTGGATGGGCACCACCTGCAGCGAGAAGACCGCGATGAACAGGATGTTCCGCCCCCGGAAGTCGATCCAGGCGAAGGCGTAGGCGGCCAACAGGGCCAGCGTGATCGGGATCAGCACCGACGGCAGGGTGACCACGAACGAGTTGACAAAGTAGGTGCCCAGCTTGTTCTGGGAGCCCAGCGCCGTCTGGTAGTTGGTCAGCGAGAAGTCGCCCCAGTTACCCGGCCACAGGGCCTCCCACCAACCTGAGGTGGTGATTTGGCGCCGGTTGCCGCGGAAGCTGGTCACCGCCAGGCCAAAGGTGGGGACGGTCCACAGCAGCGCGATCAACAGCGCCAGGCCCGATGCCGTCCGGGAAGTCAGCCGGTTCTTGGCCGTCACTGCCCGGCGTTCGGCCCGGGACAGGCGGCTGGGCTTGGGTGCCTTGGCGCGGGCCGCGGAGGTGGGCCGGACCACCGTGGTGGGGGGCGTCATCGGACATCCTCCGATCGCTTCAGTTGCCGCACGTTGTAGGCAATGACGGGTATGACGATGACGAACAGCAGCACGGCCAGCGCCGCCCCCATGCCCTTGTTTTGGTTGGTGAAGGACTGGGTGTAGAACTCGTTCGCTATCACCGAGGTGTCGTAGTTGCCGCCCGTCATGGTGCGGACCACGTCGAAGGCCTTGAGGGATGTCATCGCCACCGTGGTCAGCACCACCACGATGGACGGCCGGATCATGGGCACCGTGATGGTGCGGAATAGCTGCCAGGCTGTCAGGCCGTCCAGCATGGCGGCCTCCGTGATGTCATCCGGGATGGCCTTGATGGCGGCGGACAACACCGTCATGGCGAAGCCGGCCTGGATCCAGACCATCACCACGATCAGGAACAGCGTGTTGGCGGGGGCGTTCATCAGCCACTGGGGGGCGGTGACTTCCTGGCCGAACAGTTTGGCCAGGCCTACGTAGGCCTGGGACAGCAGCCCCACCTTGTTGTCGTAGACAAACTTCCAGATGATCGAGGCCCCCACCATGGAGATCGCCATGGGCAGGAACATCAGCGTCTTGGCGAACTTCTCGAACCGGGTCCGGTCTACCAGCGCCGCGTACAGCAGCCCCAGCGCGGTGGCGGCCAGCGGCACCAGCACCACCCATAGCACCGAGTTGCGCAGCACCACCAGGAACTGACCCTCGGTAAAGGCTTGGACGTAGTTGCCCAGACCGATGTACTCGTTGCCGGTGCGGTCTTTCAGCGAATTGTTGATGGTCACCAGTGCGGGGTAGACCAGGCCGAAGCAGACCGCCACCAGGGCTGGCGCCAGGAAGCCCAACGCTGCCGCCCAGCGCGGCAGCCGCCGGGGCAGGCTCAGCAGGGCCAGGATGGCCCCGGTGACAACGACAAACAGGGCGATGGCGATCACCATCAGCAGAAGCTTGCCACCGGGGCTTTCCGGGTGGAGCAACAGGTCCATGGGGGTTTCCTGAGTTCCTTGTGTCTGGCGGTTGCTTTACTTGGGCCAGGAGGCTTCGATGGCGTCCAGCACCTCTTGCACGGACTTGTCCTGGGCGAAGTAGTTGGTCATCTCCGTCCAGAAGCTGCCCGCACCCACCTCTGACGGCATCAGGTCAGAGCCGTCAAAGCGGAACTCCACGCCCGGATCAGCCAGCACCGAGAAGGCCAGTTGGTCCATGGGGGATTGGAGTAGGGAGGCGTCTAGGCCGCTATTGGCCGTGACCCAGCCCTGGGGTGTGGCGGTGGCCTTGGCGTTGGCCCATTCGGGGCTGGACAGGAAGGCCTGGAAGGCTTGGACTTCGGGCCGGTCGGAGAACGCCGCGACGAAGTCGCCGCCGCCAATGGTGGGTTTCGAATCGGCCGTCAGGCCGGGCAGCGGGAAGGCCCAGACATCGCCGTCTTCACCCACCACCAGGTCCGGGTCCAGCGTGGTCCAGTTGGTCTGGTAGAACGAGGCCGCCCGGTGCAGGTAGCAGGCGCCTTCCACGATCGGGTAGCCGGCGTCGGTCCATGGTTCGGCTGCGATCGACTGGACGTTGCCAATGCCCGCGTTGACGTACTCCTCGTTGTGGATCAATTGGCCCATCTCGGTCACGGATTCCACGATCACTGGATCGTTGAACGGGATTTCGTGGGCGATCCACTTGTCGTAGTTGTCGCCGCCGGCAAACCGCAGCACCATGTCTTCCACCCAGTCGGTGGCGGGCCAGCCGGTGGCAGTGCCGGACTCGATGCCAACACACCATGGCTTGGCGACGCCATCGGCCGCAATCTGCTCTGTCAGCGCCACCAGTTCATCCCAGGTGGTGGGGATGGTGTAACCGGCCTCGTCAAACATGGCCGGGCTGTACCAGACGAAGGACTTGGCGGAGGCGCCTAGCGGGGCGGCGTAGAAGGTGCCATCGATGGTGCCGTAGTCCTTCCAGGAGGCGGACCAGTACTGGTCCACGTTGGCCTCGACCGCGGCGGGCGCGGGTTTGACCTGGCCGGTGGCCACCATGGTGCGCAGCAGGCCGGGCTGAGGCAGGATGGCGATGTCCGGCGGGGCTCCGGCCTCGACCCGGACGGGCAGTTGGGCTTCGAACTCGCGCGAGCCCTCGTAGGCGATTTCCGCCCCGGTGCAGTCCGCGAACGCGGCCCACGAGGCCTCGTATTCGGAGCCTTCTTGGTCGATGAAGGTGGCGTAGACGGTCACCTTGGTGCCGCTCAGGTCGCCATACTGCGTGTAGGCGGCGCAGGCGTCGTCGCCGGTGGTACCGGTGTCGGTGTCGGTTGTGGTGCCGGTGT
>JAISTN010000163.1 GCA_031272565.1 Bifidobacteriaceae bacterium | reverse complement strand
GCCATCAGAACCAGGGCGTCATGCCAGGCCGCCCGGCCACATCCCCCAGGTCGTAGCCCACCAGACGCCAGACCGGCCGGCGCCGTCCGCCGCCTTCCAGCACCGCCCAGTGAGCGTTGCGCATCACCCGCAGGCCCAACCAGGCTTGGGCGTCCAGTTCCAGCAGCGCCGTGATACCGCAGACCGAACAGCCACCGTGCGTCGCCACCACGATCAGCGAATCATCCGGCGCCGCCGCCGCCGCCTCCAGCACCGCCTGGGCTACCCGGGCCGCCGCCGCCGCCCGGGACTCCATACCGATCTCCGGGATGTCCTCCCCCGCCCGCCAGCGGTCATATTCGGCCGGCCAGCGCCCGGCCAAGTCCGCCACCGCTAAGCCTTCCCACAGGCCATACTGGCGTTCCCGCAACCGCGGGTCGGTGGCCACCTCCAAGCCAACCAGGTCAGCCAACGCCTGGGCCGTGGCCCGGGCCCGCGACAGATCGGACGACACAATCGCCGCCGGCGCCAACAGCGCCAACTGTTCCGCCGCGGCCGCCGCTTGTCCCAGGCCCACATCATCCAACGGAATGTCGGAGCTGCCCTGGATGCGGCCCCCCCGGTTGTAGGCGGTCTGGCCGTGCCGCCAGATCACCACCCGCCTGGCGCCCGCCACCTAGGCCGCCATCGCCTGGGCGTCAGCCTCCCGGCCAACCCCCGGTAGCTCCACCAACGGGCAGTCCTTCCACAACTTGTCCAGGGCGTAGAACTCGCGGTCTTCCGCGTGCTGGATGTGGACCACTATGTCCTGATAGTCCAGCAACACCCAGCGCGCCCCATTCCGGCCCTCCCGCCGGGTCGGCTTGGCGCCCACCCCCAGCAGGCGTTCCTCCACCGCGTCGACAATGGCGTCGACCTGCCTTTCCGAGTTACCGGTGGCGAGCACAAAGATATCGGTCAGCGGCAAACGCCCAGAGACGTCCAGCGCCACGATATTCGCTCCTTTGACCGAATCGGCGGCCAGCGCCGCCTCCAAAGCCAGATTCCGCGCCTGGGCGTCAGCTACCACAGGCCCCCCTCCCAGTTGTTGTCACAAGGGTCAAACCAGCCACCGCCCGCCCGCGAGCGGCCGTGGAACTCACAATGTTTCAAGGGCATCGGCATCACAAGAAGTGGTACGCCAGCCCAGCGCCCAGCCCAATCAACAGGCTCAGCACAATCGAAACCCCGGCCCGCTGCCAGGCCCGGCTGGGGGCATGGCCCCAAGGCGCCGGCGGGCCATCCATCCAGGGCCCACGGCCGTCGGCCAGCATGGCCGGTGGCCCCTCCCAACCCAGGTCTTCGTCATCTTCCACCACCGGCACCGCGGCTGCCTCCGGCGCTCCCAGCCCGGCGGACTCAGGTTCCGGCCAGGCCGGGAGCAGTTCTGCGGGCTGTTCCAAGGCCGGCAGCGGTTCCGCGGCCAAGCCAGCCACCGGACCAGGCCATTCAACCTCCCCTTGATGCCCGAATCCGTCTGCCAACTCCCCTTGGCCGGCCGGCTCGGCGGCCGCCTCCGGACTGGGTTCGAACCCCTCCCCGAAGCCAGGCGCGAAGCCAGCCTCCAGGCCGGGTTGGCCAGGCGCAGCCGGCTCGAAGCCGGCTGAAACACCCGTCCCGTAACCCGGTTCGGCCTCAGGCGCCACGCCTGTGGCCGGCGCCGGCTCTGCCAAAGCCGGCGGCGAGGCTTCGAACGGCGGCGCCTCAAAGGCCGGCGCTCCAAAGGGCGCACCGCCAAAGGACGGCGCCGGGAAGGCCGGCGCGGCCGCGGCGAAGGCCCCGGCCCCGGCCGCCAGCCCAGGCCGGGCGGGCGGCCGCGGCGGCTCAATGTCCGGCCCCACGTAGTCCTCGTCATAGTCGTCATCCACCGGCATAGCGGGGGCCTGCCAGGCGGGCCGGGCGGGGCGGGCCGGAGACGGCACCGGGGCCGGCAGCGCCACCTGGGAGGCAGGCCCACCAGCGAACTCCGGCGGCATCTCCAGGCCCGGCAGTTCCAGCCCGGAATCATCCGCCCAGGTTAGGCCCGGTTCTGCGGCCCCCACGGCCGGATAGCCACCAGACGGCTGATAGGCGGCCTCAACTTCTGCCCCAACGGCCGGCTCATAGCCAGCACCGGAAGCCTGGTCAAAGGCCGGTTCGGGGGCGGCCTCCACCGGGGCGCCCCACATGCTGACAGCACCTGCGCCAGCGGCTTCGCCATCGAAGGCCGAGCGCCGCACCGGCGCTCCCGGCGCACCGGCGGCACTGCGCCAAGACGACCGCACCGGGGCGGCGGACGGATCCGGCGCGATTGGCAACCGCACCGGTTCGATCGCCCCCAGCGTGCCGGTCACGTCAAGCTGCGCCCTGGCCTGGGCCGGCGGGCGGACCGTCACCGCCCGGGCCGCCGGCAACACCGGCGCATGGGAGGCCGCGGCGCCAGCCGCGCCGGTCACAGCAGCACCAGCCCCGCTGGCCGCCGCCGCAGCGTCAACACCGCCGGCCGGCGGTGCCGTGGCCGCACCGGCCGCACCGCCGGGCACCTGGGCCCCACCGGCCCCCCGCCCGGCCGGCGGGTAGCTGACCGGACGCTCGGCCGAAGGCAATGGGGCCAGGGGCTGGCCCAGCACCGGTTGAGGCACCTGGCCGCTGGCCGGGCTGTCCCCCTCGATCTGGCCAGCCAGGCGCGACCAACTGGACGCACGGGCCGGGCTTGAACCACTGGCGGCGCTCGCCAGCGCCGCCCGTTGCGCTTGTTCCGCCAGCCGCAACTGGCTGCGGCTAACCGGGTACGCCGCGGCGCCAGACCGCGGCGCGCTGGCCTGCGCCCTAGACTCCCCCGCCGCACGCTCGGCACCAGGCTGCCACCCGTCCAGGGCACTGCTGGTCATGGGCACCACCGGCAGCGAATCGTCCGGCCGGCCGGCCGGTTCCGCCGCCAAACGGGCCGCCCGGGCCCGGGCCGCGTCCA
>JAISTN010000143.1 GCA_031272565.1 Bifidobacteriaceae bacterium | reverse complement strand
GCGCTGTTGCAGGCGGGCAATCACCTTGCGCTCAAACCAGATGGCGATGATCACGGAAACCAGGCAGCAGACCAGGATCAGCACGGCCTTGGCCGCCACGATCCAGACATTGTCCTGGCTAAAATCCGCGGGTTCGATCGCCGCAAGGACTTGTGTGTTCATCGCCGAGCCTCCTTCGCGGCGCCGGCCGCCAGTTTGACCACGCTGCCGTGCGCGGCCCCCAAAGCCGCGTACACCCAACTGCCGGGTGACTTGGTGGGCACGTGCACCACGCCGTCCACTGCCGTCGGTTCGATACGGCACGGCAGCTCAATCGCCTCGCCATCCCCCGAAACCACCAGTGTGCCGCCGGGTTTGACGCCCGCGGCGGCGGCCGTGGCAGCCGAAACCGTGGCCACCGGCAGTGGGGCACTGGCCGCCAGGTGAGGTTCGCCGGCCGTGCCAGCGGCATCGTCCACCAAGTTGTGCCAGGTGGCCAGGACCGCTTGGCCCCGGCCAGGGGCGGCGGGCGTACCGACGGCCGATGCCGGTGCGGCCGGCCGCACCGCCGGGCGGCCCAGGTCAGCCAACACCCGGTGTACCGTTTCCACCCGCCCCAGGGGCAAGTCAACACCCATCTGGGCGGCCAGGGCCTGCAACACCCGGGCATCGCTCAGCGCGGTCGAGGTCAGCACCTGCGGGAATGGCCGCAGCCGGCCCTCCCAGTTGATGAAGGTGCCGGGCTTTTCCGCCGCCGGCGCCACCGGCAGCACCACATCCGCCCACGGCGCCACCTCATCACGCCGCACCTGAAGGGCCACCACCCGGGTCCGGGTGAGGGCCTTCAAGGCGTCGGCTGGATCATGCAGGTCCGCCACTTCCAAGCCGCCCACGAGCAGGGCGTCCATCCGGCCGGCCGCGGCCGCCCGGATGATGCGGTTGATATCCCGGCCCTTGGCCAAGCCTTGGCCCGGGCCGAACAGTTCCAGGGCCGGTTCTTGGCCCAGGTCCGCCAAGGACCGGCCGGCCGGCAACAGACCGGGCAACAAGCCCGCCTCCACCGCGGCGCGTTCCCCGGCGCGCCGGGGAATCCAAACCAGCTTGGCACCCAGCCGCTGAGCGGCGGCCAGAGCGGCCGTGTAGGCACCCTGGACCGAAGCCAGGCGTTCACCCACCACGATGACGCCACCCTGGGCCAGGGCCTGGGCGGCCTCGCCCGGCAGGCCGGCGGCCCCCTCGGTTAGGCTCGCCAAGACTGCCGCCTCGCCGCCCGGCGCGGCCGGCAGTAACGTGCCACCCAGGCGCTGCAAGCCACGGCTGGCGAACGGCGCCACACTGTAGACCTTGGTGCCGGCGGCCCGCAGGCGCAAGAACACGATGCCGCCTTCTTCTTCCGGCTCGAAGCCGGCCAACAGCACAGCCGGAGCCGCGGTCAGGTCGCCGAAGCCAACCCCCTCGCCGCTGCCGGCCACGGCGTGCGCCAAGAAGGCGGCCTCTTCCTCACTGGCCGGACGGGCCCGGAAATCGACGTCGTCGGTGCCCAAGACGCGACGGGCAAAGACCGAATAGGCGAAGGCGTCCTCCAAGGTCAGGCGACCGCCCGGCAAGACGGCCTTGGCCTGGGCCGAACCCAGGATCTCCGCCGCCGCCGCGATGGCCTCCGGCCAGCCCACTTCAACCAGTTCACCCTGGTGACGCACCAACGGGGTGGTCAGGCGATCAGGCCCGGCCGCCCAGCGGAAGGCGAAGCGGTCCTTGTCGGTGATCCACTCCTGGTTGATCGCCGGATCATCCCCGGCCAGGCGGCGCAACACGACGCCCCGCCGGTAATCGACCCGAATGGTAGAGCACGAGGCATCATGATCCGCCACCGTCTCGGTCGACACCAGGTCGAACGGACGGGACCGGAAGCGGTAGGCGGCCGAGGTCAGCGCACCAACCGGGCAGATCTGCACCACGTTGCCGGCAAAGTAGCCGGCAAAGGGCTGGCCGTCCACGGCCGGTACGTCGCCAGCCAAGGGGCCTTCATCGGGTGGCACTGCCACCCCCAAGACGGCCGGATCAAACCGGCCCACCTGCTGGCTGGCGCCCCGCTTTTGCAAGGCGATGAACGGGTCGCCCGCAATCTGCAGCGCAAACCGGGTGCAGCGCTGGCACAGGACACAACGTTCCCGGTCGATCAGCAACTGGGGTGTCAAGGCCAGTGGCTTGGTGAAACTGTTCTTGGGCTCGGTGTAGCGGCTGGACGGCCGCCCGGAGATTAGAGCCTGGTTCTGCAACGGGCATTCGCCGCCCTTGTCGCAGATGGGGCAATCCAGCGGGTGGTTGATCAGGATCAGCTCGGTCACCGCGGTCTGGGCCGCCGCCGCTACCGGGCTGGTCAACTGAGTGTTCACCACCATGCCTTCCGCCACCGCGATGGCGCAGGCCGGCTGTGGCCGGGGGAACGCCCGCAGTTGGCCATCCGGCCCGGCCGGGGAAGCGACGTCCACCAGGCACTGGCGGCAGGCCGCCACCGGCCGCAGCAGGGGATGGTCGCAGAAGCGCGGAATCATGACGCCCGCTTCTTCCGCCGCCCGGATGATCAACGTGCCCTTAGGCACCGCGACCTCGACGCCGTCAACGGTCAAGGTGACCAGGTTTTCGGTGCTCACGCCGCCACCTCCTTGAACAGGTAGGAG
>JAISTN010000074.1 GCA_031272565.1 Bifidobacteriaceae bacterium | reverse complement strand
GACCCGGTCTTCCACCACCGTGACCGCGGTTTGGTCCAACGGCATGGTGCGGTAGCGCGGCTGGGCGGCCTTGACTGCGGCCAGGCCGCCATCAATGTCTAGTTCTTCGACCACAAAGGACTCGCCTTGGTGCAGGTAGACGGCCCCCGGGTGGACGGTGGCGGGCGCCCTGGCTTGGTCTACCGTGCCCAGCACCCGGCCGGTGGCCTGCTCCACCACCTGGATGGTGGCGCCGCCGGCTCCGCGCAGATCGGTCAGGTGGGTGGCCGGATCTGGCAGGACCCAGAACCAGCGGGTGCCGCGCAGCTTCAGCGCCCCCATGGCTTCAAGCTGCCCGATGACGCCCCCGGCTTGTGGCCCAAACAGCTCCAGGCCGGGTTTGTCCAGGGGGAGTTCAGCGGCGGCCGCCGCCAGGTGGGGGGCCAGCACGTAGGGGTTGGAGGGGTCAAAGACGGTGGCTTCCAGCGGAGCGCCGATGACGGCCTGGGGGTGGTCCACCACGTAGGTGTCCAGCGGGTTCAGCCCCGCAATCCAGACCGCCAGGCCGTCCGCCCCGGCCCGCCCTGCCCGCCCGGCCTGTTGGCGCAGCGCCACCCGGGTACCGGGCCAGCCCGCGATCAGCACGGCGTCCAGGCCGCTGATGTCGATGCCCAACTCCAGGGCGCTGGTGGAGACCACGGCCAGCAGCGAACCGTTGCGCAGGCGGGTCTCCAGGTCGCGGCGTTCTTCCGCCAGGTAGCCGCCGCGGTAGGTGGCGATGCGCCCGGCCGCCTGGCCTTGGAGGCGTTTGCGGGCCGATTCGGCCACCGATTCGGCCGAATAGCGTGACCGGACAAACGCCACCGTCCGGGCGCCCACCTCGGTTAGGTTGGCCAACAGGCGCGCCGCCTCGGTGGGGGCGCCCAGCCTGGTGCCGGGGTGTTTGGGCTGGCCGTTGGCGGGGGGTTTGCGGCTGGCCGCCTCGGTGTCGTCTGCTTCGTCAGCATCCAGGGTGGGTGGTTTCCACAACACCAGCGTCTGTTCGCCGTGGGCGGAGGTGTCGTGGTCAATCACGGCGATGTCTTGCGGCGCCACGCCGATTAGACGGCCGGCCGCCACGGCCGGGTCCGACACGGTGGCGGAGGCGAACAGGAACACCGGGTCGCCGCCGTAGTGCCAGGCCAGCCGGCGCAGGCGCCGCAACACCAGGGCCACATGCGCACCCATCACGCCCCGGTAGGCGTGGAGTTCGTCGACGATGACATAGCGCAGGCCGCGCAGGAACGCCCCCCAATAGGTGTGGCCCGGCAGCAGCGCAAAGTGAAGATAGTCCGGGTTGGTCAACAGGGCGTTGGCGTGGCCCTGAACCCAGCGGCGGGCCTCGCGCGGCGTGTCGCCATCGCAGGTGGCCGCGGTGACGTCTTCGTCTAGGGCGCCGGCCTTGATCACGGCTTGGAGGGCCGCCAATTGATCGGCCGCCAGGGCCTTGGTGGGTGCCAGGTACAGCGCGGTGGGCCGGTGGCGCAGGTCCGCCAGGGAGCCGTATTCGGGTGGTTCGCCAATCACGCTCAGGACCGGGGCCCACAAGGCCAGCGACTTGCCGGAGCCGGTCGAGGTCGCAATCACGGTGTGGCGCCCGGCCCAGGCCTGGTCCATCGCCGCCGTCTGGTGGGCCCAGGGTCGGTCCACGCCCAGGGTGCCATAAGCCTGAATCAGTTCCTGGGGCAGCCAGGCCGGCCAGGGGGCATGAGCCCCCGCGCCGGCCGGCGTGGTCTCGACGTGCGTGATGCAGCGCTGGCGTCGCTCCGGGGGTGCCAGGGCAGCGATCAGGCGGTTCACCCGCTCATTGTCCCGCGCCTCAGTACATGTAGCCCATGTTGGCGATCACGGCGAAAAGGGCGGTCACGGTGCCCACCAGCGTCAGGTTGGAGGTGCTGGGTGAGATGTACCAGGAACCGTTGGCGCCCTGGAAGGCCCGCAGCGAGAAGGCCTCGGCCGGGTCGGTCAGCTTGTCTGTTGCATCCAGGTCCTGCTGGGCGGAATCGTTCAGACCGATGTCACTGCCACAGACCTCGCCTGAGATGCTGTCGCCATCCGATTCGGCCTCATAGCTGATGCAGCCATCGGCGTACTGGGCGCTGGCACTGCCGGTGGTGGTGCCGTCGGAGCCTTCGTTGGCAAAGTTCAGTTCGCCTTCCAGCACGCCCGTGTCGGTGACCTTGAGCGAGGCTGTCAGGTCGAAGACGGAAAAGGCCTCGTCAAAGGACATGGCCAGATCCCAGGTGTAGTCATCCGGGAAGTCAAGTGTCACGGTGAGGCTGGAGTCGCCATAGTCGCCTGCAACACTGGTCGTGGTGCCGGCGTGGCTCAGGTTGAAGCTGACGCCGCCATCGATGTCCAGGTCCACATCCAGGTTGTCGATCAAGACCACGGCGGAAGAGCCCTCTTGTTTGGCGACGGATCCGGCAAAGCCGTCCAGGAAGACCAGGCTGGCAATCTCCGCCAGGTCGTCCTCATCGATCAGGGCTGGGCCGTAGACGGCCAGCAGCCGCGATTCGGCATCGGGCAACACGGCCGCCAGTTCGCGGATGTCGCCGCTGTCCGCCATGGAGTTCCAGGCTTCGACCAGGCCGGCCGCGGCCGCCTCCGGCGAATCGAACTTGGGCCGTTCGCTGTCTGGGATCGGATCGCTCAGGTCGCCGGTGTCGTAGCCATAGGCCTCGAAGGCGTATTCGGCCACGGTCATGGAGACCGAGGCGTACCACTTGCCGTCTTCCTCAACGTTCATGAAGAACAGTTCGTCCAGGTCCGACATGTCGACTAGGTCCTCGATGTCCTTTGACACGGGGAAGAAGCTGTCCAGTTCATCGGCCAGGTCGTCTTCATCCATGTTGGAGATGGCCTCAAAGTCCATCTGCTCACTCACCTGAGGCAGGGAGTCCAGGGTGTCGTCCAGCACGTCAACCAGGTCAATCATGGCGGCCGCCAGCTTGTCTGAATCGGCGTCCAGTTTGATGGTGCCGTGGTCCAGGACAGTCCGGCTGATGCCTTCCGCTACCTCATCGCTGGTGAATTCCAGATCGGTCAGCTCGATGGTGACGGCGTCCTTGATGTCATCCCAGGCGTCCTGCAAGGCTTCATCCGGTTCGACATCTTCCGCGTCCTTTCCCCACAGGGTGAACCAGTCGCTGATCAGGTTGCGTTCGGATGGCGCGATGTGGGTGACGGCCTCGGTGAAGTCCAAGCTGGCCACCGCTTGCAGGAACTGCGAGGCGGATTCCTCCGGGGTGGCAGCCCCGCCCTGGGCGCCAGTCAGCGCCTTGACGGCAAAGTAGCCACCGCCCGCCAGGGCCAGGACAACGGCCGTGCCGCCGGCCACCAGCACCAGGCGCTTCTTCGACTTCTTGGCCGGCTGGGGCAGGGGTTGGCCGGTGTAGGTGGCGTATTGGCCGTCCGGCGCGGCATAGCCAGCGCCTGGCTGCTGATACTGCTGATATTGGGGGCCCGCCGCGGGGTCCATCTGGGGGTAGGCGCCGGCCGGCGGCTGGGCCTGGGCGTACTGCCCGGCGGCTGGGGTGTAGGGACTGTATTGGGGCACTCCGGGCGGGGTGGCCGGGCCTTGGCCGACGGCCTCGCCCAGGGGGACCGGTGGGACGGGCAGGGCCGGCGGGGTGAGCGGTTCAGGGGCCGCGCCCTGTGGGGCGGCCGGTGCCTCTGCGGTGGCTGGTGCCTCCACGGGCTGCGGTGCGACATCGGCTACCGGTGCGACATCGGGCACTGGCGCCGCCGGCACCTCCACGGCGGCTTGAGGTTCTGGGGCCGTCTGGGCGGCCTGGGGTTCCTGTACTTCCGGCACCTCACCGGTAGGGACGGCGGGCGTTGGCCCAGTCGCGGGCGGCAGGGCGGGTTCCTGGCCATCGGGCGGTACGGACATGGGAACTCCTTCGGTCAGTTCATTCTTGATTGACACGTGCTGTCGAGTCTGGCTTACCGGCTGGGGGTCGGCAATGGGGACAAGTCCCCATGCTACAAGGCAGACTCTGGCACAGCCTCA
>JAISTN010000420.1 GCA_031272565.1 Bifidobacteriaceae bacterium | reverse complement strand
GACGGCCGCCATCGCCCTTGGCCTCGCTGCCGGCCTCCTTGCCGCCTGCGCCAGCGGCACCGTCGACCCGGAACCCGGATATGACCCAGAACCCTGGTGCGGCGACATCGAGGCCGACTACTTCTTTGCCACACAGCCCAAGGCCCTCATCGACTGGGACCTCGGAGGCTATTACCGGGCCATTGCCGACTCGGCCGCTGCGGCCCCTGATTCAGTGCGGGCAGAGGCCGAAATCGTGGTGGCGTACGCCACCGGCCAGGCCGAGAACTACGTGGACGATGAAGCCACCATTGACGGCATCACGCACGACCAGTACAAAGAGGCCTTCGCCGTGGTCAAGGACAAGTGGCAAGCCCTCTGCGAGTAGCCACCACCCCCAGCCAGGTCAGCCCACGCCCAGCAGAATCCTGACCTCGGCCGCCAACGTGACCGACCCGGTGGCCAGCACGCCAGTGCCCAGGCCGCCCGGGCCCTCGCCAGTGTCGATGGCGGCCAGTTCCATCGCCCTGGCCAGAGCATCATCCAAGCGCTCCACCACCTCGACCCGGCCGTCCCCAAACACCTCACGCGCCACCTCGCCCAACTGGTGCGGATCCAGGGCCCGCGGCGAAGCCGACCGAGTGACCACCACCGATTCCAGCACCGGCTCCAACACCCCCAAGATGCCTTCGGCATCCTTGTCCGCCAAGATCCCCACCAGGCCAATCAAACCGAGCGGGAAAACCTCTTCGACCGCCTCCACCAGAGCCTGGGCCCCGGCCACGTTGTGAGCGGCATCGACCAGCACGGTGGGTGACGAAGCCGCCACCTCCAACCGCCCAGGCGACCGGGCGGCCTCGATCCCCTGGGCCAAGACCTCACCGCCCAGAGCCGTCTGCGCCCCGTTCAGCAGCAATTCAACCGCCGCCACTGCACAAGCCGCATTCGAGGCCTGGTGCGCCCCGAACAACGGCACCAGCACCTCGCGGTACTCCCCCGCCAGGCCGCGCAACGACACCAACTGGCCGCCCACCGCCGGCTCACGCGCAAGCACCTCGAAATCGACGCCCTCCCAGAAAGCGCCGGCCCCGGCAGCCAGCACGGCCCGCTCCAGCACCCGGGCCACCTCTGGAACCTGGCGGCCAATCACCACCTGGCGGCGCACGATGCCGGCCTTCTCGCCGGCGATTTCAGGCAGCGTGGAACCCAACCACTGTTCGTGGTCGCGCGAGATTGGCGTGATCACCTGAACCTGGGATTCAACCACGTTGGTAGCGTCCCAAGTGCCGCCCATGCCGACCTCCACCACCGCCACATCAACCGGCGCGTCGGAAAACGCCACGAACGCCAACACGGTCAGCACCTCGAAGAAACTCATGCGCGGCCCCCCGGCCGCAACCGACCTCTGGTCGACCAGATCGACCACCTGGCTGACCAGCGCCCAGGCATCCAAGAAGGCATCCGGCGCGATGGGCTGCCCATCCAGCGCGATCCTTTCCCGCATTGAGGTCAAATGCGGCGAGGTGAACAAGCCCGTGCGCAGGCCGTGGGCCCGCAGCAGCGATTCGGCCACCCGGGCGGTGGAGGTCTTGCCGTTGGTGCCCGCCACGTGAATCACCTGGTAAGTCAGTTGCGGCTGGCCCAGCAGCTCGCAGGCCGCCTTGACCCGGTCCAAGGTTGGCTCAAAGTCGTGTTCCGGCGCCCGCTCCAGGATTTGGCGGTAGACCTGCTCCAGTTTGGCTTGGGCGGCCTGGTCCGCCTGGCTGACCAGGGCTGCCCGCCGCTGGTCACTGACCGGCGGCACCGGCCCCAGCGGCCAGTCTTGGCCGCCGATGGCGCCCGCATCTGTTTGGCTCACCCGGACATGATATGGCGCGGGGGCGGCCCGGCGGCCAGTCGCGCGCCTGCCGCCCCTCAGAGCCGCCTACCGCCCCTGGACCTTGACCACCCGGGCGCCAGGCACCTCGGTCGCGGACGGCTCCACCGTCAGTTCCAAGGCCAGCGTCTCATGCTGAATCACGCCGGCGTGGGCCTCCACCGCCGCCACCCACTCAGGCGGCACCGACAAGGCCAGGCTGATTCGGTCCGCCACGTGCAGGCCGGCCGCCTTGCGCTCATCTTGTACCAACCGGACCAGGTCGCGGGCGTAACCCTCCGCCAGCAGGTCATCGGTCAACTCCAAGTCCAACAGCACAAAACCAGACCCGCTCAACACGCCGGCCACCAACTTGGAGCCCTCCGCCGCCTCCACCACCGTGCGGGTGGTGTATTCGCCATCGGCCAACTCGACCGGTCCGTCCGCCGTGGTCACCACCACGGCCCCGCCCGGCTCCTGCTGCCAGTTGCCAGCCTTGACCGCCTGGATGACACCCTGCACCGCCCGGCCCAGGCGCGGCCCGGCCGCCCGGGCGTTGACCTCCAGCCGCGTGAAGACGCCGTGGCGGGCGGCCACCTCGGCCGAATACTCCTCCAAGACCAAGTCCTTGACGTTGACCTCCGCCTTGACCAGGTCGACGAACGGCTCCAACCGGGCTGGCGCCGGATCCGCCACCACCAGCCTGGCCAACGGCTGGCGCACCCGCACCCCGTTGACCTTGCGCAACGCCAACGTGGCCGAACAGACCTCGCGCACCCGGTCCATCACCTCAACCAACTCCGGTGCCGCCGGCAAAGCCACGTCATCGGGCGCACCCGGCGCCAAGTTGGGCCAGTCGCACAGGTGGACCGACCGCCCACCCGTCAGCCCACGCCAAACCTCTTCCGAAACCAACGGCACCAGCGGAGCCGTCAACCGGGTCAAGGTTTCCAGCACCGTCCACAGCACGTTGAACGCGACCGGATCCTCTTCCCAGAAGCGGTCCCGTGATTCGCGCACATACCAGTTGGTCAGCGCGTCCAAGTAGTCCCGCACCGCGTCGCAGGCCTCCGGGATCAGATAGTCATCGAGCTGCCGGGTGACCTCCTCCACCAAGGTCCGGGTGCGGGCCAGGATGTAGCGGTCAAGCTCGGTCAACGAGTCATAGTCCGCCGCCGTCACCCGCCGGCCCTGAACCCCCTGGCCGCCATTGGCAGCATTGGCGTACAGCCCAAAGAAACTCCAGGTGTTCCACAACGGCAACAACACCTGACGCACCGCGTCCCTGATCGCCTCATCGGTCACCACCAGGTTGCCGCCGCGCAGGATGGGGCTGGACATCAAGAACCAGCGCATCGCGTCTGCCCCATCACGGTCAAACACCATGTTGACGTCCGGGAAATTGCCCTTCGACTTGGACATCTTGAGGCCGTCGTTGCCCAGCACGATGCCGTGTGTCAGGCAAGTATTGAAGGCCGGCCGGTCGAACAGGGCCGTGGCCAGCACGTGCAGGGTGTAGAACCAGCCGCGGGTCTGGCCGATGTATTCGACAATGAAATCACCCGGATAGTGCGTTTCGAACCACTCGCGGTTCTCAAACGGGTAGTGCACCTGGGCGTACGGCATGGAACCGGATTCGAACCAGCAGTCCAACACCTCCGGCACGCGGCGCATGGTCGACTGCCCGGTCGGGTCGTCCGGGTTGGGCCGGGTCAGTTCATCCACGTACGGCCGGTGCAGATCGGTGGGCCGGACCCCAAAGTCCCGTTCCAGTTCATCCAGCGAACCATAGACGTCCACCCGGGGGTAGCGCGGGTCGTCCGAAACCCACACCGGAATGGGGCTGCCCCAGTAGCGGTTGCGGCTGATTGACCAGTCGCGGGCGCCCTCCAGCCACTTGCCAAACTGACCGTCACGGACATGCGCCGGGCTCCAGCAGATCTGGCGGTTCAACTCCACCATCCGGTCCCGGAACTTGGTCACGGCCACAAACCAGGAACTGATGGCGTACTGGATCAGCGGCGTGTCACAGCGCCAGCAGTGCGGGTATTGGTGCTGGTAGGACTCTTGGCGCAGCAGTTGGCGCGTTTCCTTCAGCGCCTGGGTAATCGGCTTGTTGGCCTCGAACACGTTGAGGCCCGCAAACGGGCCCACCTCGGCGGTGAAACGGCCGTCCG
>JAISTN010000268.1 GCA_031272565.1 Bifidobacteriaceae bacterium | reverse complement strand
TTGGCGGGTGGTAGGCGGCCCGGCGAGACAGGCTTGGCGGTGGCGCTCCCGGAGTTGGTGGACGACCGGTGGCGGGCAGGCCGGCGGCACCGGGCCGAACCGGCCGCCCGGTACCGGCTGCGGCGCCCTGACGACGGCGCCGGCAAGCTCGCCCGCCCGGCCCGTCCCCGCCGCTTCCATTCCGCCCAGCCCGCCCTGCCCAAGTTTGAGGTGGCCGCCTTCGCGGAGGAGTGGTGACGGACGGCCCCCGGCTGGCGGCCCCGCCTGCGCTGCTGGCCCTGTTGGAGGACCCGGCGGTGACAGACGTGCTGGTCAACGGCGCCCAGTCGGTCTGGGTGGACGGCAGCCAGGGCCTGCGCCAGGTGGCGCTGGAACTGGGCGACGCCCACCAGGTGAGGCTCCTGGCGACCCGCCTGGCGGTGCAGGGCGGCGGGCGCCTGGATGATGCCTGCCCGGCGGCGGATGTCCACCTGCCGGGTGGCGTCAGGCTCCACGCCGTGCTGCCGCCCGTGGCGCCGGATGGTCCGCTGCTGTCCTTCCGGGTGCTGCGGCGGGAGGCCTTCACGCTGGGGCAACTGGTGGCGGCGGGCACCATGCCGCCGGCCTGCGCCGACCTGATTGAGGCCCTGATTTCCGCCCGGGCCAACTTCCTGATCAGCGGCGCCACCGGGGCGGGCAAGACCACCCTGCTGGCCGCCGTCTTGGGCTTGGTGCCGCCCACTGAACGGATCGTGGTGATTGAGGAGGCGGCCGAGATCAGCACGCCGCACCCGCACTGCGTGCGCCTGGAAGCCCGCACCGCCAACACCGAGGGCCACGGGGCGTTTGGGCTGACGGCGTTGGCGCGCCAGGCTTTGCGCATGCGGCCGGACCGGATTGTGGTGGGTGAATGCCGCGGGGCCGAGGTGCGTGAACTGTTGACCGCTCTGAACACCGGCCATGAAGGTTCTTGCGGCACCATCCACGCCAATTCGGCGGCCGATGTGCCGGCCCGGCTGACGGCCCTCGGTTCGCTGGCGGGGCTGGACCGAGACACGGTGGCGGTCCAGGCGGCGGCGGCCTTGGCGGCGGTGGTGCACGTGCGGCGGGCCACCGGCCAGGCGGTGCGGCAGATCGAGTCGGTGGCGGCGATTGGCCTGGAGCAGGGCCGCTTGGTGGCGGCGCCGGCGGTGACGGTTCAGCCCAGTGGCCTGGTGCGGGGGCCGGCCTGGGACTGGCTGGCGGCCCGGTGCGGTTGGTCATGAAGGAGCGGGCTGAAGGGCCGGCCAGGACGGTCGACGCGCTGGCTGCCGGCCTGGGCGAGGTGGCGGCTTTGGCGGCGGCGGGGCTGGCCCCAGAGGTCTGTTGGGAGCCGTTGCTGGGGCCGGCCGGACTGGGTGCGGCGGCGCAGGGTGGTGTGGTGCCGGTGGGCGATGGGTTGCCAGCCTGGCAGGCGGAGTTGGCAGCGGCGCATGGGCCAACCGCCGATGTCGCCCGCCTGGCCGGCGCGGTGGTGGCGGTGTGGCGGGTCTCGGACCAGGTGGGCGCGCCGCTGGGCGATCTGCTGAAGGGCCTGGAGCGGGTGGTGGAGGAATACCAGGCGGCGGCCGATGCCCGCGGGGCCGCCTTGGCCGGACCCAAGGCCAGCGCCCGGCTGTTGCGTTACCTGCCGGTGCTGGGGCTGGTGATGGGCACCGCCTTGGGGGCTGATCCGTGCCGGGTCCTGCTGGACGGCGGCGTTGGCAGCATCGCGCTGGGCGTTGGTGTGGCTCTGTTGGTGGCAGGTGGCCTGTGGTCCAAGGCTCTGGTGGGGCGGGCGGCCAGGCCGCCTGACCTGGACGTGCCGGTGGCGGCCCTGATTGTGGCTGCCTGCCTGAAGGCCGGCCTCAGTTTGCCCGCGGCCTTGGCCACGGTGGGCCGGGTCTGGCCGGCCGGCGTTGGGGCCGGCCTGGGCCGGGTCGGGGAACAGTTGGCGCGGGGCGCGGCCTGGGACTTGGCCTGGGCGGCGCCGTTCGGCTGGGGCCGGGCTGGGTCGGTGGGCGCTGGCGCCGTCCGGTCCGGTGGCGCTGGACGGCGGGCTGCCGCCGGGCGGCGGGGATGGCTCGGCGGGGTTGGGCGCTCTGGTGGGCGCCGGCCGGGGGCCCTTGAGGAGGTGCCCGCTGCCGCAGCCTGGGACGGGCTGGAACGGGCCTTGCGCCTGGCTTGGGAAAACGGCGTGGCGGCCGGTCCGCTGCTGGCCGGGCTGCGCCAACGCCTGGCGCGGCAGGCCCGGCGCGAGGCGGCCGATGGCGCGGCCCGGTTGGGTGTGGCCCTGATGTTGCCGCTGGGGTTGTGCTATTTGCCGGCCTTCTTGGCCCTGGGTCTGGTACCGGTGGTGCTGTCGATAGCAGCCGGCTTCGCGTTCGCTATTTGATCCCATGAATTCCCTTGTCCACAGGCCGTGACACTCCCTAGGGGAGGGGTCGCGTGTCGCGGTGTTAGGTGGAATGCGACAGGAATGAGAGCCACCAACCAAGGGAAAGGAGACGGCCATGGAGCCGTTGATCAGCATTGATGAGGCCGGCGTTGGCCGGGACAGCCAGGCGGGTGGCATTACCGCCGAATACGCGATCGCCATCTTGACCGCCGCGGGCTTCGCCGGCCTGTTGCTGGCAATTCTGCAAAGCGACGCCGTACGCGGTTGGCTGTTGGACATTGTCCAGCGGGCGCTGGGGTGAGCCGGGCCGGGCGCCGGCGCCCGGTCCGGCGCGGCGGATCCACCGCGCGGGCGGAGCGGGGCACGGTCACCGTGGAACTGGCCTTGGCCATTCCGGCGGTGGTGTTGCTATTGGCGATCGCCCTGGCGGCGGGCGCCGCCGCGGTGGCGCAAATCGGGTGCGCGGACGCCGCCCGGGCGGCCTCCCGGGCCGCGGCATTGGGCCAGGACCCGGCTGCGATTGCGGACCAGGTGACCGCGCGCCTGGGCCCTGGGGCCGGCGTCAGCCTGAGCGCCCAGGGCGACCTGCTGCGGGTGACGGTCACCCGCCCGGCGCCGGCCGGGGTGGCGCGCTGGGTGGGCGCCCGGTCCATCAGTGCCACCGCCGTGGCGGCTTGCGAACCGTTCCGGGGGTGTGGCCAATGAGGCAGCCGACCGGGTCGCTCCGGGCCAGGCGCAGCCGCGACGCCGGGTCCGGATCGGTCCTGGCCCTGGCGGCGGTGGCGGTGATCGCCCTGTTGGCCTTGGCCGCGGCCGCCCTGGGCGGGGTGGCCGCCGTCCGGTGGCGGGCCCAGAGCGCGGCCGACCTATCCGCCCTGGCG
>JAISTN010000243.1 GCA_031272565.1 Bifidobacteriaceae bacterium | reverse complement strand
CCTTGTCCTGGTGGGCGCCAACCCTGAAACAGGAAGCCCAATGGTTGGCCCGTCTCCGCCTGGTCGAGGCAGCGGCGGCCGAGTTGACCCGGGGCGGCAGCGCGGCCGGTCAAGGGGCGGCCGTACCCGCGGCCCAGCCAGACCCGCTGACCCAGGCTCAGCCAGCCGGGTTCGAGGTCCAATCGACGGCAGCAGCGGCCGGCGACCACGATCTGCACAAGCCGACCGCACCGGCTACCGCACCGGTCAGCCAACCGGAGGTGCCAGCATGAGTCTGTCGGTCGAATCGGCCCGCCGCCTGGTGGACGGCCTGGCGCAGGCTGGGGTCACCTGGCTGGTGCTGGCGCCGGGCTCGCGCAGTTCACCCCTGGTGTTCGCGGCTTATGAAGCCTCCCGGGCGGGCCGCCTGCGCCTGGTGGTGCGGGCCGATGAACGTGTGGCCGGCTTCACGGCCCTGGGCCTCAGTTTGGCCGATGACGGTGTGGCGGCGGTGGCTTGCACCAGCGGCACGGCGGCCGCCAACCTGCACCCCGCGGTGATGGAGGCCCACTATTCACGCATCCCGCTGGTAGTGGTGACGGCGGACCGGCCGGCGGAGCTGCAAGGCGTGGGCGCCAATCAGACAGGTGAGCAACGGGGCTTGTACGGGCGGGCTCCGGTGTGGCAGGTCAACCTGGAAGCGCCCGATGCCGACCCGGCACTGGCGGTCTGGGCCAAGACCGGGCAGGCGGCGGTTGCGGCCGCCCGGGGCCGGTTGGGCGGGCAGGCCGGACCGGTGCATATCAACGCCCGCTTTCGGGAGCCACTGGTCCCCGCGGGGCAGCCAGGGCCGGCGGCGCCGGCGGTGCGGCCGGGCCGGGCCGGGCATCCCAGTGGCGCGCCGGCCACTGCCCCAGAAGCCGCCGCCGGCCAAGCAGCCGAGGGTTTCACCAGCGCCAACCAATTCCACCCCCTCCCCTTGGAACGAGGCCCGCGCACGGTGATCGTGGCGGGGGCCGGGGCGGGCCCGGCGGCCGGCACCTTGGCGGCCAAGTCGGGTTGGCCACTGCTGGCCGAACCGGAATCGGGCTGCTGGATGGGTTCGGTTCCGGCCGGCCGGTTGCTGGTGGAGAGCCGGGAACTGGGCCAGCGGATCCAACGGGTGGTGGTGTATGGCCGCCCGGTGTTGTCGCGGCCTATCACCCGGCTGGTGCAACGGCCGGGTGTGGAAGTGATCGTGGTGCACCAGGGCGGCGGGGCCTGGTTTGATCTGGGCCGGACGGCCAGCCGGATCGCTTCCCGTGTCTTCCCTCTGGGCGACACCACTTGGGACGAGCGGGACTGGCGGGCCAGTTGGAGCGCGGCCGGCCAAACGGCCTGGGAGGCCCAGGTGGCCGCCCGGGCGGCGGGGGCGCCATCGGGCGTCATGGTGGCCCACGCCGTGGCCAAGGCTTGTGGCAATGACCGGCGGCCGTTGGTGGTGGGAGCCTCGAACGCGATCCGCTACCTCGACCTGACCCCCGCCCAGCCCTGCGAGGTGGTGGCCCTGCGTGGCCTGGCCGGGATTGACGGTACCGTTTCGGCCGCCACGGGCCTGGCTTTGGGCCGGGGCGGGCCGGTTCGGGTGTTGTTGGGGGATTTGACCTTGGCGCACGATGCCGGCGCGTTGGGTCTACCCCGCCTGGAGGCCCGGCCGTCGGTGCAGATCATCTTGTTGAATGACCAGGGCGGTGGCATCTTCCGGACGTTGGAGGTGGGGGATCCGGCCTACCATGAGGTGTTTGAGCGCTTCTTTGCCACCCCGGTGCCGATCGATTGGGCGGCGCTGGCCAGCGCCTATGGGGCCGGTTACCGGTTGGCCGGTGACCTGCCGGAGCTGGAGGCGGCGCTGGCCCGGCCCGGGGCGGGCATCGAACTGGTCGAGGTGCCGTTGGGCGGGGCATGAGACCCAGGTGTGACAAGAATCATCCGCCCTGGCGACATGATTACAGATGGTTCCCAGAATTGGGGGAGGATTTCCTCAGTCAGATGCTGTTCAGTGGAGATGTCTATCAGGTAAGGAGTGACTAACCACTATGAGCGACTTTGAACGCGGTCCCCAGGTGCCGGGTGATCAGGTTGACCAACCCAAGGAGGGTCAGGCGACCCCTGAGGTAGAGGCCTCGACGTCAAGCCCTGGCCCCATCGTCTACCCGGTGGCTCAACTGCCGTCCTATCCCGTTGCCGGCCAGTCTGGCGCCCAGGCCGGGGCCAGTCCGGCAGCGCCGGCGCCAGGCGCCTCAACCCATCTGCCAACCCTGCCCAGTGGGGTCAGGGCGGTGGGTGCGCCTCCGGCCGCCAGCCCGCCAGCAGCGGCGGGCGCGGTACCCACCTTTGGCCAGCCGGGGCCGGCGCCCACGGCGGCCCGGCCGGCACCCGCCGCGCCGCCAGCTCCGGAGGCTCCGGCGGCCACGCCGCCCATCGCGCCCCGGACGGACGCGGCCCGCTTTGCCCCGCCCGGGTTCCGGCAACTGCCGGTCCCGCCACCGGGCCTCACCTCGCTGCCGGGCGTCCAGCCCGGCGCGGCCACTCAGCCGGGCCAGGCCGCGCCATCCAGTCATGCCGGCTTGGCTGGTATGGGTGGCCTGGGCGGACCGGTGACGCCGCCCACGGCCGCCGGCGCCGCCCCCCAAGGGGAGACGCTCAGGCCGGCTACGGCCACGGCCGGTGCCGGCCCGGCTGCCCCACCGGCCTTGCCGCCCACGCCGCGGCAGGCCGGCCCGCAGCCCATGCCGGTGGAACAACTCCGCCTGCCTGCCATCCCGGTGCGCCCGCAGGGCCCGGCTGGCAGCGGTCCCGCTGGGCACGGCCCGGCACCTGTGGGACCCGGCGGCACGGCACCGGGCTCACTGTCCGCCCCGCCAACCCGCAAGACCGGCCAAGGCGTGTCGAAGGCGGCGGTGTGGGGCATTTCCATGATCTGCGCCCTGCTGGCTGCGGTGCTGGCTGGTGGCGGCGTCTGGTTCCTGATGGACCACAACCAGGCCCAGCCGCAGGCGGCGGCCACCGCCACCAAGACCACCGAACAGGTGGCGGATGTGTCCTCCGGCAACAACACGGCCAGCCTGCCGGCCGCTCCGGCGCCGGGCGAGGCAGTCGATTGGACTACGGTGGCCTCGGCGGTGGCATCCACCGTGGTGGCGATCCAGGTGGACATGGACTCCTACCAGGGCGGCGCCCAGGGTTCGGGTGTCATCATCAACTCGCAAAAGGGCTACATCGTAACCAACAATCACGTGGTGGCCGACGGCCGCAGTATTGACGTGGTGTTGTCGGATGGCCGGGTCTTCGCGGCCGAGGTGGTTGGCACAGACGCCTCGACCGACCTGGCCGTGCTGCAACTGAACAGCCCGCCATCGGACCTCAAGGAGGCCGTGCTGGGTGATTCGACGGCACTGCGGGTGGGCGAACCGGTCATGGCGGTGGGTAACCCGCTGGGCTATGACAACACCGTCACCACTGGCATCGTGTCCGCCCTGAACCGCCCGGTCACCACCGAGGCGGCCGGGTCGGGTTCCAGCAACGTGCCCGTGGTGACTAATGCCATCCAGGTGGATGCGGCCGTCAACCCGGGCAACTCCGGTGGACCGTTGTTTAATTCGGCCGGCGAGGTAGTTGGCATCAACAGTTCCATCGCCACGCTCAGTTCCTACAGCGACACCGCCGGGTCGATCGGCCTGGCCTTCGCTATCCCGGTCAACCTGGTCAAGTCGGTTTCCAGCCAGTTGATCGAGTCCGGCTCGGCGGAGCACCCCTACCTGGGTGTGACCGCCGAGGATGCCCACGTCCAAGTCGAGGGAGCTACCCGCTCCGGCGCGCAAATCCTGCAGGTCCAGCGTGGCACGCCGGCGGAGGAGATCGGCCTGGAGAACGGTGACGTGATCCTGTATGTGGACGGCAATCCCGTGACGGGCGCCACTTCGCTGACGGCCTGGGTCCGGTCCTACCTGCCGGGTGACGCGGTGACATTGACGGTGTTGCGCGATGGCGAACCGATCGACATCGAGGCCACGCTGACCGTACGCGACGACTAAGCCCTGGTTGGGCGGCGCCCGGCGGCGCTTGCTTCGGTCCCGTCGCGACCGGCCGCGACAGGGGGACGGTTCTCAGGAACCGTCCCCCTTTGTCACGGGCCGGGTGCCCCGGGCTCAGGCCAAGCCCAGGGCCTGACGCATCGGGGCCAGTTTGGCCTCGGTTTCGGCCAGTTCGTCGGCTGGTACCGAGGCGGCCACGATGCCGCCCCCGGCCCACAGCCGGGCGCGTTGCCGGGCGGTGTCGAACTGGGCGCAGCGCAGAGCGATGCCCCATTCGCCGGCGCCATCGGCGGCCAGCCAGCCCACCGGACCGGAATAGCGGCCCCGGTCGGTGCCCTCAAGGTGTTCCAGCAATTCGTAGGCGGCCTCGCGCGGGGTGCCGCAGACGGCGGCCGTGGGGTGCAGGGCAGCGGCCAGTTCCAACGACGATGGTGCGTTGCCATTCCGGCCTTTCAAGTCACCCACCACGTCGGTGGCCAGGTGCATCACGTTGGGCAGGTGCAACACGGAGGGCGCATCCGGCACTGATAGTTCTTCGGTGAACGGCCGTAGCGTCTGCACCACCGATTCGACTGCCAGTTGGTGTTCCTCCAGGTCCTTCGATGACCGTGCCAGTGCGCCGGCCCGGGCCAGGTCTGCCACATCGTTGCCGGTCCGCCGGATGGTCCCGGCCAGCACCCGCGATGTCACCAGGCCTCGCGCCGCCCGGATCAGCAACTCCGGGGTGGCACCCACCAGGCCGTCCAGGCAGTACGTCCAGCAGTCCCGGTAGGCGGTGGTCAACTGCCGGATAACCGCCAGCAGGTTGACTGGCTGGCTGGCCACGGCCGCCACGTCGCGGGCCAGCACCACCTTGTCGACTACCCGGTGCCCGATGGCGTCCAACGCCTCCCCGATCACACCGGGCCAGGCGTCAGCCGGATGGTGCCCGGCGGCTTCTGTCATGGCGGGCCGGCCGGGTTGCCCCGGCTTGACGGTTCGGGCGGCCTCAACTAGCTCTGCCAGTGCCGCCGCCGGCTCGGCCGCCTCCTCAACTCCGGCGGTGGTCACCCACTCGGCGCCTCGCCGCCGGCTGACGGCCACGGCTGGCACCACCAGCCGGGATGGCGTGGGCGAAGAGTCTGAAAAGCTGAAGGCCCCCAGTGCCAGCGGCGCCATGCCGGGCATCTGTGAAGGCCCTTCGATTGTGGCGTTGGTCACTAGCTGGTCAAACCACCGCGCGGCCTGCTCAAACCGCTGCGGCCCGCTCGTCTCGAAGGCGGCGGCCTGCCCCAGGCCGACGGTGCCACCGCCCCGTCGCAGCCACACCATGGGCTCGTGGCCTGCGGCGATGCTCAGCAGGTTGGTGGGCAGCGGCAGGCGGGCGGTGCGGAAGCGCAAGCGGAGGGCGGGGGCATCCATGGCGCCACCAAGCGTAATGCCCCGGGGCGCCCAATCGGTTCAGCAACTGGCCAACGCGGCCAGGGCGCGCCGCCTCAACCGCCGCAACTGGCAGCGAGCACCCAGTTTGGCGTGCCAAGATTTGGGGGTGACCATTGCGGACTTGGAGAAAGAGCCACACGCGGTCGCGGCCATGTTTGACGACGTGGCCGGGAAATACGACCTGACGGACACCCTGCTGACAGTTGGTGTCGAGAAGCTGTGGCGCCGGGCTACCGTCAAGGCCCTGGACCTGAAGCCGGGGCAGCGGGTGCTGGACTTGGCTTGCGGCACCGGGACTTCCACCAGGGCTCTGACCCGCCGGGGGGCTCAGGTGGTGGCCTGCGATTTTTCCGAAGGCATGTTGGCGGTGGGCCGGCGCCGCCTGGGCGGGTTGCCGGTCCGGCTGGTGGGCGGCGACGCCACGTCGCTGCCTTTCGCGGACAATTCGTTCGACGCGGTGACCATCTCTTTCGGCCTGCGCAACGTGGCGGATGTGCCCCGGGCCCTGGCGGAGATGCGCCGGGTGGCCAAGCCGGGCGGCAGGCTGGTGGTCTGCGAGTTCTCTCGGCCCCGGTTCAGGGTGGTCCGGGCCATGTACCGGTTTTACCTGACGCGGGTCATTCCCCTGGTGGCTGGCCTGGTGGCGTCCAACCCTGAGGCCTACACCTACCTGGCGGCGTCGATTGTGGCTTGGCCGGACCAGTACCTGCTGGAGCGCCAGTTGTCTTTGGCCGGCTGGCAGCAGGTGACGCACCGTAACGTGACGGGCGGCATCGTGGCGGTTCACAAGGCCAGAAAAGGCCCAGCGGACTAATATCGCTCGTCAATTGTGGCGATATTCAGGAACTGTTCTTCAGCCCGTGCCAAGCCGCTTCCCAATCCTTGGGGAGGTTTTTCCCTTAGCGTTACGGTCTGTAGAATCTTTCTGTCTAGCAGGTCAGTCATCCAAGGAAGGCGTCAGGTGTCCAGCACAGAAGGAGAGGACGCAGACGTCATCGTTGTAGGCGCCGGCCCCGCCGGGTCTGCCACCGCCACCTACCTGGCCCGGGCCGGCCTTTCCACCCTCCTGCTGGAGAAGTCCAGCTTTCCCCGCCCCAAGGCCTGCGGCGACGGCCTGACGCCGCGCGCGGTCAAGGAACTGGTCACCCTGGGCCTGCCCATCAAGGAGCAGGACGGCTGGTTGCGCAACAAGGGCGTGCGGGTTTATGGCGGCGGCCACACCCTGGAACTGCCCTGGCCCACGCTGGCCTCCTTCCCGGACTACGGCCTGACCCTGCCGCGTGAAACCCTGGACCAGCGCCTGGCCGAACACGCCCAGGGTGCTGGGGCCCAACTGCGGCAGGACACCACCGTCACCGGCCCGGTCATCTCAGACCAGAACGGCTTCGTCACGGGCGTGACGGCCAGCACCAAGAGTGGCGAACGCACCTACCGGGCCCGTGTGGTGGTGGCGGCCGATGGCGTCTCCGCCCGGTTGGCGACCGGCATCGGGCGGCAGGCCAACGCCAAACGGCCGGTCGGCATCGCGGTACGGACCCGCATCAAGCTGACCCAGCCGCCCACCCGGCCCGGTCAGACCGACTGGATGGAATCCCACCTCGAACTGTGGGACGGCCCACGCGCCCACGGCAAGCTGATGCCCGG
>JAISTN010000349.1 GCA_031272565.1 Bifidobacteriaceae bacterium | reverse complement strand
GATGGTCAGGCCGCCGGCGAACAGAGCCAGGATGGCGGCGGCTAGGGCCAAGGTGCCCAGGATCAACTGGACCAGCTTCTTGTGGGACGTGACCACGCAGATGATGCCGAAGGCCAGGGCGGCGATGCCGAAGACCAGGCCCTTGATGCCGTACGTCAGGTACTGCTTGGTGGCGGCCTCCAACTCGGCTTGGGTGGCGACGACCCCTTCGCCGTGGTAGCGGTCCCACAACTCCAGGGCGTTCAGATAGGTCTTGATGCCGATGGCGCCCGCGCCCAGGGAGATCAGACCGGTCACCAGCGACCAGATGGCAGGCTTGCGGCGCTTCTTGAGCTTGGCCGGCGGTTGGACGCCAACCGGCAGGCGGATGGGGGCACTGGAGGCGGCGGGGGATGGCATGGCAGGCTCACCTGAGAGTCTTGAGCGCGGTCCCGGCGGCCATCACGGAACAACAGGTTAGCGGATCTGAATCACCTCTTAGGGCCGAGCCGCCGGGCCGGGCCGCGGCGCGGCACCTTGAAGGCCTTGGCCAGGCCGGTAACCTTGTCCCGTGAGCGGTGAAACCTTGGACCTGCCAGTGGAGCAAATCGACTTCCCGGTGCCCGCGCCCCTCACCAGCCACGGACCGGCCCGCATCATCGCCCTGTGCAACCAGAAGGGCGGGGTGGGCAAGACCACCACCGCCATCAACCTGGGCGCGGCCCTGGCCGAATACGGGAGGCAAGTGCTGATCGTGGACTTTGACCCGCAAGGGGCCGCCAGTGTCGCCCTGGGCATTTCTGCCCATGAGGACGAACCGACCGTCTACGACGCGCTGATGCGGCCTGGCACCAAGGTGACGGACGTGATTAGGCATTCGGCACAGCCCGGCCTGGATGTAGTGCCGGCCAACATTGACCTCTCGGCAGCGGAGGTCCAGTTGGTGGGCGAGGTGGCCCGGGAAAACACCCTGGCCCGGATGCTGCGCCCGGTGGCGGACACCTACGACGTCATCCTGATCGACTGCCAGCCTTCCCTGGGCCTCCTGACCGTCAACGCCTTGACCGCCTCCCACGGCGTCCTGATCCCACTGGAGACGGAGTACTTTGCGCTGCGTGGCGTGGCCCTGCTGGTGGACACCATTTCCAAGGTGGCGGACCGGCTGAACCCGCGGCTGAAGATCGACGGCATCGTCGCCACCATGGTGGACCTGCGCACGCTGCATTCGCGCGAGGTGCTACAGCGGGTCCATGAGGCCTTTGGGGCCCAGGTTTTCGACACCACCATTGCGCGCACGGTCAAGTTCCCGGACGCCTCGATCGCGGCCGAATCGATCCTGAGTTTCGCCCCCAACCACCCCGGGGCGGAGTCCTACCGCCGCCTGGCCCGTGAGTTGATTGCCCGCGGTGATGCCGCTTAGTGCTGGGCGGGGGCGGGCCCTTGCCGCCTGACACCGAGTCGTTCCATGTCACCCTGGATGTCTTCGAGGGTCCCTTCGACCTGCTGATTTCGCTCATCGCCAAACACAAGCTAGACATCACCGAGGTGGCGCTGGCGGAGGTGACGGACGACTTCATCGCCTACATCCGGGCCCAGGGCGACGCCTGGTCGCTCAGCCAGGCCAGCGAATTCCTAGTTGTGGCTGCCACCCTGCTGGACTTGAAGGCGGCCTCGCTGCTGCCCGGCGGCCTGGCCGAATCGGAGGACCTGGAACTGCTGGAGGCGCGCGACCTGCTGTTTGCCCGCCTGCTGGAATACCGTGCCTTCAAGCAGTTGGCGAGCGCCATCCAGGCGCGGCTGGCGGACCAAGCCAAGCACGTACCCCGCTCGGTCACGCTGGAGCCGCAGTTTGCCGGTCTGCTGCCGGACCTGATCTGGTCGATTGGCCCGGCCCAACTGGCGGTCATCGCGGCGGCAGCCCTGGCCCGGCCGCCCCGCTCGCGCGATGTGCCGTTGGAGCACCTCTATTCGCCGGCCGTCTCGGTGGCCGAACAGGCCGAGTTGATTGGCGCCCGCCTGGCCGCCCGGGGCCGGCTCAGCTTCCGCGACCTGGTGGCCGATGCCGCCGGCGCGCTGAACATCATTGTGGCCCGCTTTGTCGCCCTGCTGGAGTTGTTCCGGGCCGGGGCCGTCAGCTTCACCCAGCCTGAATCGTTGGGCGAACTGACCATCCATTGGACCGGTGGGGGCGAGCCGGTGGAAATCTCGGAGGAGTTCGATCAATGAGCTTGACTGACAACCCGGCGCAGCCGGCAGGCGCGGACCAGGCGGCGGTGCCGGCCGTGGCCCCGGATTTGGCCCCGGCCCCTGGCCCGGAGCCGGAGGTGTCCGCGCCGGTGCCGCCGGCGAGCGCCCAGGCGCAACTTGAGGCCATCTTGATGGTGATCGACCAGCCGGCCTCGACCACCGACTTGGCGATCGCCATCGGGCAGCCGGTGGCAGCCACCGAACGGTTGTTGATCGACCTGGCCAACCAGTACCGGGGCCACGGACCGGACGCCACCGTGCGGGGCTTCGAACTGCGCGAGGTGGGCGGCGGCTGGCGCATCTATTCCCACCCCGAGCACGCTGCGGTGGTGGAGCGGTTTGTGCGGGAAGGCCTGACCACCAAGCTGACCCAGGCGGCGCTGGAGACACTGGCGATTGTGGCCTACAAGGGGCCCATCTCACGCGGCCGGATCTCCGCCGTGCGCGGTGTCAACGTCGAATCGGTCATGCGGACGCTGGTCAGCCGGGGTTTGGTGGAGGAAGTGGGCTTCGAAGAGGACAGCGGTGCGGTACTGTACGCCACCACGGCGCTTTTCTTAGAACGCATGGGAATGACTAGCCTGGACGAACTGGAACCGTTAGCGCCACACCTGCCGAGCGGGCCGGACCTAGCCGAATTGACCGAACAGATCGAAGCATGAGCAGCAAGACCCCATATGACGCCGATGGCGTGCGCCTGCAGAAGGTGCTGGCGGAGGCCGGCCTGGGTTCCCGCCGGGCCTGCGAGGGCATTGTCCTAGCCGGCCGGGTGACGGTGGACGGGGTTCGGGTGCGGGAACTGGGCGTCCGGGTAGACCCGGCCCGGCGCCGCATCGAGGTGGATGGCCTGCCGGTCGAAACCGACGCCGGCAAGCTGACGCTGGCCCTGAACAAGCCCGCCGGCGTGGTCTCCACGCTGCGCGATCCGCAAGGCCGGCCCGCCCTGGGTGACTTTGTTCAGGACCGCCCGGAGCGGCTGTTCCACGTGGGCCGCCTGGACTTCGATTCGGAAGGCCTGTTGCTGTTGACCAACGACGGTGACCTGGCGAACTGGCTGACCCACCCGTCGCATGAGGTGCCCAAGACCTACCTGGCAACGGTAGAAGGCAAGCTGGCGGGCGGCATCGGGAAACAACTGCGGGCCGGGGTGGAACTGGAGGACGGCCCGGCCCAGGTGGACGCCTGCCGCCTGGTGGACCAGATCCCCGGCTACACCATGGTGGAGGTGGTGCTGCATTCCGGGCGCAACCGGATTGTGCGGCGGCTGTTCGAGGCGGTGGGGCATCCCGTGACACGGCTGGTGCGGACCCGGATTGGGCCCATCGCCCTGGGCGACTTGAAAGTTGGCCGCACACGGGTGCTGTCCAAGGTCGAGGTGGCGTCGTTGAAGAAGGCGGCCGGCCTGTGAGCGCGCCGGTGGCGGGGGCCGCGGCCGTGGCGGCCGTGGCAGGCCCGGTCCACGTGGTGGGCACGGGCCTGTTGGGGACCTCGGTGGCCCTGTTGCTGCGGGGGCACGGCGTGGAGGTGACCTTGGAGGATCCTTCACCCGCGGCCCTGGCGGTGGCGCAGCAGGTGGGTGGCGGGCGGCCGCGGGTGGCGGGCGAGGGCGACCCGGTGTTGGTGGTGGTGGCGGCCCCGCCGGACGTGACGGCTCAGGTGGTGGCGCGCCAACTGGAGCGCTTCCCGGCCGCGGTGGTGACCGATGTGGCGTCGGTCAAGGCGGTGGTGCTGGAAGAGTTGACGGCGGCCGGGGCGGACCTGACGCGCTACGTCGGTTCGCACCCGATGGCGGGGCGTGAAAAGGGCGGCCCGGCGCATGCCTCAGCCGATCTGTTTGTGGGGCGCCCCTGGGTGATCGCGGCGCCGCCGGCGGCGGCGCCGCCCGCCGTGCTGAAGGTGCGTGAACTGGCGGTGGACGCCGGCGCTTTTCTGGTCTACATGGATGCCGCCCGGCACGACGCGGCCGTGGCGCTGGTCAGCCACGTGCCGCAGGTGCTGTCCAGCCTGACGGCGGCCCGTCTGGCGGAGGCGGACCCGGCCGCACTGGACTTGGCGGGCCAGGGGCTGCGTGATGTGACGCGGATTGCCAAGTCGGATCCGGCCCTGTGGAGTTCAATCCTGGTGGGCAACGGCGCGGCCGTGGCGGCGGTGCTGAAGCAGGTGCGGAGCGACCTGGACCGGGCTATCGCGGCGTTGGACCTGGGCCCGGCAGAGCAGACCTTGGGCCAGGCGGTGCTGGAACTGACCGGCCTGTTGGGGGCCGGCAACCGGGGCGTGGAGCGGGTGCCAGGCAAGCACGGCGGCGCCCAGCGGGTGTTTGACCAGGTGACGGTGATGGTGCCGGATGAGCCGGGCGAGTTGGGCCGGCTGTTTGGCGAGATGGGCCAACTGGGCATCAACTTGGAAGACTTGCAGTTGGAGCACGGCGCCGGCCAGGCGGTCGGTTTGGCCACGCTGGCTGTGCAGCCGGGCTTGGGGCCCGAATTGGTGGCCGGTTTGGAGGCGCAAGGATGGAGGATCCTGAAGTGACTGAAGCCTTGGTGATAGCGATCGACGGGCCTTCCGGGTCCGGCAAATCGACCGTGTCGAAGGCCGTCGCCCGGCAACTGGGCTTGGCCTACCTGGACACGGGGGCGATGTACCGGGTGGCCGCGGTCTGGCTGGAACGGCACGGCGCCTTGGACCGGCCAGAGTTGATGCCGGGACTGATCGACACCATGCCGTTGGAACTGTCCCTGGACCCGGATGACCAGTTCTTCCGCCTGGAGGGCGAGGACATCAGTGCCCTGATCCGCTCCACCACCGTTTCGACCTACGTGTCTAAGGTGTCGACCTGCCTGGGAGCCCGGGCGGTGCTGGTGGCCCGCCAGCAGGCCGTGGTGGCCGCGGAGCAACAGCCCGGTGGCTGGTCCGGCGGGCGGGGCATTGTGGCGGAGGGCCGCGACATCACCACGGTGGTGGCACCCGAGGCCGCCGTCCGGGTCCTACTGACCGCCTCGGAGCGGGCCCGCCTGGCGCGGCGGGCCCTTGAGGTGCACGGCGCGGCCGACGCGGCCGCGTTGGCGGCTACGGCCGACCAGGTGGTGCGGCGCGACCGGGACGATTCGACGGTGGCGCAGTTCATGGAGGCGCCGGCCGGTGTGACCGTGGTTGATTCTTCTGCCCTGACCATTGAGCAGACCGTGCAAGCGGTCCTGGACCTGGTGCCGGGGTGAGCCGGCGGTGGCCCCACAGCGAGAACGCCGGCTGCCCAGCCGTTTCCAGGCCGGGTGGTCCAGGGCGTTGTGCCGTTTCTTATCGCACACCTACGTGTCACGCCGGGTGACCGGGCGCGAGTTCATCCCCAAGACTGGGCCTGTCATCCTGGCCGGCAACCACGCCGGCCTGGTGGATGGGCCGCTGGTCTTGGGGGCGTCATCGCGCGGGGTGCATTTCATCATCAAGTACGCTCTGTCGCGGGGCCTGGGCGGGCGCATCTTGCTGGCGGCCGGCCAAGTGGCCTTGGGGGCCGATTCCGGCCGCGAGGCCCTCAACACCTGCCTGGCGTTGTTGCGGGCCGGCCGGGTGGTGGGGATCTTCCCGGAGGGCACCCGCGGGGATGGCCGGATGGCGCAAATCCACCCCGGAGTGGGCTGGCTGGCGGTCCACGCCGGCGCGCCGGTGGTGCCGTTCGCCTGCCTGGGGACGCGGCGCCAGGGTGAGT
>JAISTN010000339.1 GCA_031272565.1 Bifidobacteriaceae bacterium | reverse complement strand
CCAAGGCCGGGTGCGCACGCAACGCCTGGACCACGCTGGCCAGGGCGGCATCGGACGTCAGATCCCCGGCCAGGGCCGCAGCCAAACTGATTGACGGGCTGTCCGTCAGCCCCGCCGTGCGGTCCGCCGCCGCCGCCGCCTCGACCAACAGGACAGGCATGGTGGGTACTCTCTCACGCAGGTCCGTGCCGGGCGTCTTGCCGCTGACCGCGGCATCGGAGGTCAGGTCGATGATGTCGTCCGCCAACTGGAAAGCGATCCCCACCGCCTCCCCGTAGGCCACCAACGCCCGGACCACCTCTTCCGGGCAGCCCGACAGTTTGGCCCCAAAGTGGGCCGAGGTGGCGATCAACGCCCCCGTCTTGCCGGCCAGCACCTGCATGTGGTGCTCCACCGGGTCCTGGCCCGCCCTGGGGCCGGTGGTCTCATCGATCTGGCCCAGGCAGAGCCGCTCAAAGGTCTGGGCCTGAATCAGCACCGCTTCCGGGCCCAGCCCCGCCACGATGGCCGAGGCCCGGGCGAACAGCATGTCGCCGGTCAAGATCGCCACCGTGGGGCCATAGACCTCATGGGCCGCCGGCAGGCCGCGCCGCAGGGGCGCCGAGTCCATCACATCGTCGTGGTACAGGGAGGCCAGGTGGGTCAACTCGACCACCGCCGCGGCATCGACCACCGCCTGGTTGACGCCCGCCCCCAAGTGGGCGCACAAGACCGTCAGCAGGGGCCGTAGGCGCTTCCCGCCAGCCTCTAGCAGATGCTTGGCAGCTCCGGTCACAAACGGGTCGGCACCGGCCACCGCGGCCCGCAGGCGTGCCTCAACACGCTCCACACCCTGGGCCACCGAACGCTCCAGAGCCGGATCCGGCAAGGGCACTGCCAGTCCAGCCATCGGCCGCCACCACCTTTCCAGCCATCCGTCGAAGTCAGACCCGGCCCGCCGCGCCCACCGGCTTTGCAGCCGCCAGGCCGGTGCGCCAGGTCTTGGCCGCGGCCGGGCAGGGGGGGGCGACCCACCCGGCCGGCGCAGCCTCACGGCATGATGAAGTAGCTGAGCGATTGGGTGAAGTCCAAGAACCAGCCCGGCACCACGCCAAGAACCAGCGTAAGGGCCAAGGCCACCGTGATGGCAACCTGAGTCAACCCGTTGGTCCGCACGCCAATGCCCAAACCACCCCGGGCCGGCTGAGCCGGTTCGCCGGAGAAGAACATCACCACGATCACCCGGAAGTAGAAGAACGCCGCCACGGCCGAACAGGCCAGGCCGGTCAGGCCCAGGGCCCAGGCGCCATCACCAAAGGCTGCCGAAAAGACCGCGAACTTCCCTACAAACCCCGAGGTCAACGGAATGCCGGCGAAGGTCAACAGGAAGCAGGAAAAGGCTCCGGCCAGAACCGGCGAGCGCCGCCCCAGGCCGCGCCACTGATCCAGCGCCGTCGCCTCGCCCCGCATGTGGCCCTCGCCGTCAACCTCGCGGATCAAGGCGATAACACCGAACCCGCCCACCGTCGCTACGCCGTAAGTGAACAAGTAGAACAGCGAGCCCGTCAGACCATCGGTGGTGAAGGTCACCAAGCCAGACAAGATGAAGCCGGCGTGCGCGATGGCCGAATAGGCCAGCATCCGCTTGACATCCTGCTGCACCACACCCACCACGGTGCCAAGCACCATGGTCAAGATCGCCACCGTCCACAAGGCCGGCTTGAGATCCACCTTCAGGGATGGCACCACGGAATACAGCACCCGCAGCAGCGCGCCGAAGGCCGCGATCTTGGTGCAGGCCGCCATGAAACCCGTGATGGGCGTAGGCGCGCCCTGGTAGACGTCCGGTGTCCAGGAATGGAACGGCACGGCGCCCACCTTGAAGAACAAGCCAACGCAGATCAGGATCACGCCCACCAACAAGATTGGGTCCATGCCCAGTTCGGTCATCGAACCGGCAATGACGTACAGGTTCAAGGAACCGGTGGCACCGAACACCCAGGCCGAACCGAACAGGAAAAAGGCGGAGGCGAAAGCGCCCAACAGGAAGTACTTCAGCGACGCTTCCTGCGACAGCAACCGCCGATGCCGCGCCATGCCGGACAGCAGGTAGAGCGGCAACGACAGCACCTCAAGCGCCACGAACATGGTCAGCAGGTCACCGGCCACCGGGAACAGCATCATGCCGCCCGTGGCGAACAGCACCAACGGGTAGACATCGGTTTGCACCAGGCCTGCCCGGCGGGCCTGGTCTTCATACTCCGAGCCGGGCACCGAAGCCGCCTGGGGCGTGAACGCGTCCTCGCCCTGGACGGTGCGGTCGGCAATCACCAACAGCCCCAGCAGGGCGCTGGTGGCCACCGCCAACTGGATGTACAGGGCGGCCGGGTCCAGGTTGACCGCCACGCCGGCCACCGTGTTGGAGATGTAGTCCGACGGCGCCAGCGCCATCATCAGCGTCATCAAACCGGAGGCCACCACCGCCAGGATGGACAAGATGATCTGCACCGGGCGGCGCGCCTTGCGTGGCACGAAGGCCTCGACCAGGACGGCCACGACGGCCGCTCCCAGCACGATCAGGACGGGCGCCAGGCGGTCCCACTCGATGGCAATGCCGGTGGCATCAGTATTCAGAATCGACTGGTGGAACATCATTCGCCCCCTTCCTGGTCGCTGGAATCAGGCAAGACGGCCACCGGGGCCCGGGCGCCATCGACCACCGACAAGACATCACTGGCCGGTTCTTTCAAGGTGTTCAGCGCCGGCGCTGGGTAGAAGCCCAACACCAGCATCAAGGCGATCAGCGGGCCCACCACCCAGGCCTCGCGCAGGCTCAAATCCCGCACGCCGGTCAGGTCTTCCCGCTTGGGGCCGGTGAAGATCTTCTGGTAGGCCAGCAGGATGTACAGGGCCGCCATGATGACGCCCAAGGCGGAGATGATGGCCCACCAACGGTGAGTCTGATACGTGCCCGCCATGACCATGAACTCGCTGACAAACGTGCTCAGGCCAGGCAAGGCAACAGCCGACAAGCCCACCACCAGGAAGGTGCCCGCCAGGGCTGGTGTGGTGCGCTGCAAGCCAGGCCCCATCTGGGTCATGTCCTGGGTGCCGCGCTTGGCGATCAGGAACCCGGCCAGCAGGAACAAGGCGCCGGTGGACAACCCATGGTTGACCATGTAGAAGCTGGAGCCCACCGCCGCCGTCTGGGTGAAGGCGAAGATGCCCAGCACAATGAAACCGAAGTGCGACACCGAGGTGTAGGCGATCATGCGCAGAATGTCCGTCTGACCCAAGGCCAGGAAGGCACCCCAGAAGATCGAGATCACCGCCAAAGCGATCACCACCGGCGCGGCCCAGCGGGCGGCGTTGGGGAACATGGGCAGGCACAGAGCGATCATGCCAAAGGTGCCAACCTTGTCCAGCACGCCCACCAGCAGCACCGACGTGCCCGGCTTGGCCGCCTGGGCGGCATCGGGCAGCCAGGTGTGGACCGGATACATGGGTGCCTTGATGGCGAAGGCGACAAAGAAGGACAGGAAGATCAGCCGCTCCTCCGTCACCGAACCCCACTCGTAGCCGGTCAAGGCGTCCAGCGAGAAGCCCTGTTCACCCTGCGGACCCTGGGTCCAGACTGCGATCACACCGGCCAGCATGATCAGCCCGCCGGCCAGTGAATACAACAGGAACTTCAAGGCGGCCGGGCGGCGGTTCTCGCCACCAAACGAGCCGATCAAGAAGTAGACCGGGATCAGCATGGCCTCGAACAAGACGTAGAAGACAAACACGTCCCGGGCCGCGAAGACCGCCACCATGAAGGTTTCCAGCACCAACACCAGGGCCGCGTAGTGGGCCTGGCGGGACGGCGTGGACTGTTCCTTGGTGGCCGCCAACAACACCAACGGCACCAACAACAGCGACAGCAAGATCAGCAGCAGGCCAATGCCGTTGACGCCCAGGTAGTACTGGATGCCGAACTGGGGAACCCAGCAGTACCGCTCCACGAACTGGTAGCCGCCGCCGGTGTCGAACTGGGTGGCCATGGCCACGCCAACCGCCAACACCACGACCGACCAGCCGATGGCGATCTGGCGAGCATGGCGCCGCACCGGGCCGGGCACCAGCCAAACCACCAGCGCGCCAACCGCCGGGGCCGCCACTAGAACTGTGAGCCAGGGAAAGTTCTGCATGATCACTCCTTCCTTTCCCTCAGAGCCACACGGCCAGGACGATGGCGGCCAGCAGGATCACGCCCGCCAGCATGGACGCCGCATACGACCGGACAAAGCCGGTTTGCCAGCGGCTCAAACCGCCGCCGACGGTTTGGACCAGACAGCCGATGCCCCGCACGGCGCCGTCCACCACCTTCCCGTCCACGGCTGTCAGGCCCTTGACGACGGCCTGGCCGGGCCGGACCAGGAAGACATCATTGGCGGTGTCTTGGAACAGGTCCTCACGCGCGGCCTTGACCAGGACGTTGGCAGGCGGCGGCAGCACCGGCACCTGGGCCGTCTTGGCGCCGAACTTGACCCACGCCAAGGCCGCCCCGGCCAGCACCAGCACCAGGGTGGCCACGGTGATAACCGGCACGGCCAGGACCGGTTCGGCCTCGGCGGCCTCGCCGGCCGCCTGCGTCACCGGCTCCAGCCACTTGGCGAAGCCGATCAGGCAGAGGATGCCGCCCAAGTCGACCGAGCCGATGGCCAGGATGGCCATCGGCACCGTCATCAACGGCGGGGCCTCGTGCGGGTGTTGGTCATCGGTCCAGCGGGCCTGCCCGTGGAACACCATGAAGAACAGGCGGGACATGTAGAAGGCCGTGATGCCGGCCCCCAGCATGGCGACCAAGCCAAACACCCAAGGCTGCCAGCCGGTGCCCACAAAGGCTTCCTCAATGATCTTGTCCTTGGACCAGAAACCACTGAACGGCGGGATGCCCAAGATGGCCAGCCAGCCGGCCATCATGGTGACCCAGGTCAGTTTCATCACCGTGCCCAGGCCACCAAACCGACGCATGTCGACCTGGTCTTTCATGGCGTGCATCACCGACCCGGCACCCAGGAACAAACCGGCCTTGAAGAAGCCGTGGGTCAGCAGGTGCATGATGGCGAAGGCCGCCCCGACCGGGCCCAGGCCCGCCGCCAGCATCATGTAGCCGATCTGGGACATGGTGGAAGCCGCCAGGGCCTTCTTCATGTCATCTTTGGCGCAGCCGACGATGGCGCCATACAGCAACGTGATGGCGCCCACGATCAGCACCGCCAGGCGGGCGCCCTCGGTGTGGATGTAGATGGGCCCAGAGCGCACCACCAGGTAGACGCCAGCCGTCACCATGGTGGCGGCGTGGATCAACGCCGAAACCGGCGTGGGGCCGGCCATGGCGTCACCCAGCCAGGACTGGAGCGGGAACTGGGCCGACTTGCCGCAGGCGGCCAGCAAGAGCGCCAGCCCGATGGCGGTCAGGACGGCCGTACTGGCCGTGTCGGCCTGAACCTGCTCGAAGACGCCATCGAAGGTCAGGGTGTGGAAGTGGGCGAACATCACCATCATGGCGATCAGCATGCCGACATCGCCCACCCGGTTGGCCACAAAGGCCTTCTTGGCCGCCACCGCGTAGTCGAGGCGCTGGTTCCAGAAGCCGATCAGCAGGTAGGAGGCCAAGCCGACCCCTTCCCAGCCCACGAACAGCACCAGGTAGGAGTTGCCCAGCACCAGTAGCAGCATCGCCGCCACGAACAGGTTGAGGTAGGCGAAGAAGCGCCGCCGGTCTGGATCATGCGACATGTAGGCGACCGAGTAGATGTGGATCAAGGTGCCCACAAACGTCACCAGCAGCACAAAGCTGATGGACAACTGGTCGATGCGCAGCCCGGCCTGGAGGTTGAAGTCGCCGCCCGTGATCCAGTCGAACAAGCCCAGGTTGAAGGAGCGTTCGGCCGGGGCGCGGCCCAGCATGGCGAAGAAGGCCCAGGCCGCCACCACAAAGGCAGCGGCGGAGGCGGCCACGCCCAGGATGTGGCCCCAGGCGTCCGCCGCCCGGCCGGCCAGGAGCAAGATGGCGGCGGAGGCCAACGGGATGGCCACCACCAGCCACATCAGGGAAACGCCGGTGGGGGCCTCAGCGGCGGCCAACAGTGTCAAGTCGATTCCGTTCATCAGTGCCTCATCAGACTCTCGTCATCGACGCTGACCGTGCGCCGGGTTCTGAACAGGGACACGATGATGGCCAGGCCCACTACCACCTCGGCAGCGGCCACCACCATCACGAAGAACGCGGCCAACTGGCCGTCCAGCGTCCCGTACATGCGGCTGAAGGCCAAGAACGCCAGGTTGGCGGCGTTCAGCATCAGTTCGACGCCCATGAACATGACGATCGCATTGCGCCGCACCAGAACCGTGGTGGCGCCGATGGTGAACAGGACAGAAGCCAGAATCAAGTAGGCGGTGACAGTCACTTGGCGTCGCCTCCCTTCGGCTCTTCGCCTGGTGGGTCAGGTTGCGCCGGCTCCAGGGTGGCTGGCTCGTCCGGTTTGGCTGCCTTGGGGGCTTTCCCCGGCTTGGCGGCCTTGGCCGGTTTCGCCGGTTTGGCCGGTTTGGCCGGTTCGGCGCCCGATGTCGCCGCCGCCGGTGGCGCCGGTTCGGCCGCCGGTGTTTCCGCCGGTGCGGGGGCGGCATCGGCGGCCGGCGCTGCCACCTCCGGCTCCGCCAGGTCGGCCGCTGGTTCGTCTGCCGCTGGCCCCGGCAAGGCCGGCGCCCCCACCGTCCGCCCCGCCTCCGGGACCGCCGCGGGCAGCAGGTCCTGCGTCAAGCCGTTCAGGCGCGACACCTGGCCGCGCATGCGCAACACCGAAGCGACCGACGCTTCGATGGCCTTGCCATCCGGATCCACCGCCGGCACATCCGCCGCGTTGTGCCGAGCGTAGACACCCGGCGCCGGCGGCGGCGTCACCTGGACGCCATGTTTGATCCGCATGGCCGCCAGATCGCCCTGGCGCACCGCCTTGGTCAAGCGGTCGCGGTGGGTCATCACCACCGCGCCCACGGCCGCGATGATCAGCAGGCAACCTGTGATCTCAAGCGTGAACGGATAATCGCGGAACAGGATCTTGGCCACCGCCCGCGGGTTGTTGCCCTCATCCACCTCATCCAGGCCGTTGAAGCCAGGCACGGCGGCCCGTAGGGCCGCCCCCACCAACACCACCAGCAAGCCAGCGCCCAACAGGGCGCCGATCCACCGCTGGCCACGGATGGTTTCCACGAAGGAATCTGAGATGTCGACACCCACCAGCATGATGACAAAGACAAACAGCATCATGATGGCGCCGGTGTAGACCACCACCTGGACCACCCCCAGGAAGGGCGCGTCCAGGCCCACATACAGGAAAGCCAGCCCAACCATGGTGACCATCACCGCACAGGCGGTCACCACCGCCCGCTTGGAGAACAGCAACGCCAAGGCAGCCAAGACCACAATCGACCCAACAATCCAGAACAGGAACTGTTCCGAGGTGCTCATCGACAGGCTGGCCGCCGCCACGACTGCAACGGAGTTCATGCCGCCACCTCCTTCGCGGCCCCGGCCCGTCCAGCCGCCGCCGCCAAAGATGGATCGTCCGGCCGCTGCCGGCGGACCCACTCGACCTGTTCGGGCGTTGGCCCAGTGACCGCCCCGGCGTAGTAGTCGTCATCGGACGTGCCGGGCGCCATCGGGTGCGGCGCCGCCAACATGCCCGGTTCCAGCGGCGCCAATAGCTGATCCTTTTCGAAGATCAGGCTCTCGCGGGTGGAACCGGCCAGTTCAAAGACGTTGGTCATGGTCAAAGCCCGGGTGGGGCAAGCCTCGATGCACAGGCCACAGAAGATGCAACGTAGATAGTTGATCTGGTAGACCCGGCCGTAGCGTT
>JAISTN010000324.1 GCA_031272565.1 Bifidobacteriaceae bacterium | reverse complement strand
CCGCCGCCAAGTCCAACCCGGCCGGCACCTTGACCACAAAGTCCTGGTCCACCACCACAGTCTGCGAGTAGCCGCCCTTGGTATAGGTACCGTCCTTGTCCGGCGAACCATAGGTGCCGGTGTTGCCATTCAGGCAGTACTGTTCCTGGCCGGCCTGGCACTGGTCGCAGGTGCGGCAAGAATCCACCATGCAGCCCACGCCAACCACATCACCCACCTGGTGCTTGGTCACCTCCGGGCCCACGGCCGCGACGTGGCCCACAATCTCATGGCCGGTCACGGCCGGGTAGTACTGATCACCCCAGTCACCCCGGGCGTGGTGGATGTCGGAATGGCAGATGCCGCAGAAGTCGATCTTGATCAGCACATCGCGTGGGCCCGGATCGCGCCGCTCGATGCTCAGTTGGGCTACGGGGGCGGTGGGGGTCTGGACGCCATAGGCGGCAACAGTGGTGCTCATGGTTGGCTCTTCCTTTGATTGGCCAGGCGCGGGGCTGCGGGGCCGGGGCCGGGGATTGGTCTTTGTACCATTCTGCCCCACAACCGGCCGGGACCGGTCACCAGATCGGCTGGTCCGGATCGGTCTTGGAGCGCTGGTCCAAGTGCGCCTGGTTGTCGCCCCTTTCCTGCTGGCCCTGTTCAGTCTGTTCCCGCAGCTTTTCCAGGGCCTTATCCAAGGTCGGATCGCCCGTCTCTGATTCGCCTTCTTCGTCCTCGTCTTGGCCTTCCTGGCCCTCCTGGCCCTCCTGGCCCTCTTGGCCTTCTTGGCCTTCTTGGCCCTCGCCCTGCTGTTGTTCTTCCTGCTGAGTCTGTTCCAGCTTCTGCTTCAGGCGCTCAATCGCGGCCGCCGCCGCCTTCCGGGTGGTTTCCGGCTCCACCGCCCGGGCGGCGCAGTTTTCGTCTTCCAGCAGCGCCAGCGCCTCCGTGAAACGCTCAATGGCGTAGGTGTACAAGGCGTCCGTGCGGGCCTTGTCGCCCTGCAACTCGATGGCGTATGAGAGGTTGACCCGCACCAAGCACTGGTTGTTGTTGTCGCCGGTGCCCACCCGCGTGAGGGCCTCGCGCAGCCGGATCTCGGCATCGCCGGGGTGGCCGGCCGCCAACATGGACGTGCCGTCGCCAAAGGCCGGCTTGAAACGCTCAAACGGCGACACGCGGTCCGCCACCAAGAAGCGCGTCCGGGCGGCCTCCCACTCCCCCGCCTGGTACTTGCCCAACCCCAGGTTCACCACCGTGTGGACTTCCACCAGCCAACCGGCCGCCACCACCAGCAGACCACAGATCACCCATCTGAGCAGCCTGATCAGCCGGCCCTGCCAGCGTCGCCGCGTCATGAAGCACCCCCCGTCGCCTTCTTGGCCGTCCGGCTGGCGCTGAAGGCGGCCCGCAGAGACTCCAGGGCCCCCAGGTGGACGGCCACCTCCCAGGCCGTCAGCACCAGCAGCAGCCAGGCCAGGATCCAGGCCAGCGACCGGCCGGTACCTTCTTCTGCCTGGTCACTGTCCTGCCACTGAATCTCGCCTTGCCAAACCGCGTCGCCGATGCCGCTGCCCGCCTGGCGCAGGTGATACTCCACCCCTAGGTCTTCGGCAATGGCCCGCAGATTGTCCTCATCAATGTGGGACAGCGCCTTGGCCTCCGGGTTGGCCGGGTCCGCGATGTAGCCGTCCTCGCGGTTGCTGAGCGTCCGTTCCAGCATGGGCCCGCCGGCCTGCGTGCCGTAACCCCAGACGGCGCCGCCATTGACCAAGTCAGCCACCTGGCCAAACGACTTCGGCTCGGTGTTGCGGGTCTGTTCGCCATCGCCCAGGTAGTAGACCAGGCGGGTCCTGTCCGGCTGGGCCTTGCTGGCCCGTTGCAAGGCCTCCTTCAGGACGGTCAAACCCGAATCGATCGAACTGCCGGAGGCGTAGTCGGTCACCACCGGCACCAACGTGTCGGCCGCGGCCAGCAGCGCGCCGGCATCGGCCGTCAAGGGCATTGCCAACCGGCCCGTCGCCTCGAAGGTGATGAGGCAGAAGCGCGAACCGGCGTAGGTGGTGGCCAACGCCTCCAGATCCGCCTTGACGCCGTCCAGCCGAGGCTGCCCCTCACCCCAGTCTTCCGCCACCATTGAGGGCGAAATATCCACCAGGATGAAGATGTCCGCCGTGGCTTCCTGCCGCTCGGCAGCGCCGCCGGGAACCACCGGTTGCAGCACAATCAGCGCCGCCACGGCCACGATTGCCCCCTGGCGCAGGGCGTGGGCCAGGCGGACCCGCCGCCGCCCGCTGCCCAACCGGGCGGCCAGGCCAACGATGGCCAGCCCCACCACGGCCGCCACCAGCACCCACGGCCAGGCCACAAACGGTTGCCACTTCACTCGGACCGCCGCCTTCTCCGGCCCAGCGCCGCCAGGGCCGAGACCAACACCAGGCCGGCCGCCCCCACTGCCGCCAGGGCCGTACCCAAACCGGCCCGGTCGTGGACCAACCGGTAAGGGGTCGTTTCGGTCAGGGAGGCCTCCTGGCTCAGAATCGAATTGGCGATCTTGCGCACCGAGTCGCCATCATCCAGGGTGTAGTACTCGCCGCCGGTCGATTCGGCCGCCTCACGCAGTTCGGCCTGTTCCGGCATCTCATACGTGCTGGGTATGTCCCAGCCGTCCCAGTACTGGCCCCAGCCCGGGTCGATGGCGTACATCCGGACGTTCTTCAACTTGGCCAGTTGGGCGGCCTCCGGCAACGTCAGATAGGGCGCCCCGGCCACCATGTTGTCGGTGGCCAGCACCACCGACCGGGCCCGCTCCTGGTTCTGGCGGTCAAACAAATCCAGGCACATGGCCAGGCCGTCGCCAATCAACGACGAGCCGTACTCCTCGCCAATCAGGGTGCCCGAGAAGTCGAACCCGCCGTCCGAACCGTCAATCTCCCAGGTCTCCCAGTAGGCGTCCAACTGCCGGGCGTATTCACCCAACTGCTCCTCCAGGAAGGCGTAGTCATCCGTCAGCGGGAAAAGCGTCACCGATGACGAGTTGAAGACCGACAAACCAACCCGCTCGCCGTCGAAGTTCTTGACCAGGTTCTGGAAGGATTCCATCAGGTCCGCGTCGACCTCCATCATGGAGCCGGACACGTCCAGGCACAGCACCACATCCCGGTTGCGGACTTCCGGCGTGATGGTTTCCGATTCGGCTGGGCGGGCGGCCACGATGGTCGCACCCACAGCCAGCACCGCCACGGCCAAACCGCTCAACACCTGGGTCGCGGCGTGGCGGCGCAGCACGCGGCCAAAGGCCGGCAACGCCAGGAACCGGCTGGTGTTGGCCAGTGCCGTGCCGCCCTGACGGCGCCGGCGCCGAGCCAGGATCACGCCCACCACGGCGGCCACCGCCAACAGGCCGGCCGCCACCGGGATAGCCCACCCCGCTTGCAACGTCATGACCACACCACCTGCCTGGCCCGGCGGGCGGCCTCAGCCACTTCGCCTTCACCTTCTGCCCCGAACTCGCCCGGATAGAGGGCCTCGATCAGGGCGGTCAACTGGCCAAGCGGCACCGTGGTGACCTTCTTCAGCCCCACCAGGGTCAGGCTGTGGGCCGGCAAACCAAAACGTGAGGACGCAAATTCGCGTACCACCTGGGAAATCGCCTGCTGCGCCCGGCGGCTGGAGAGCTGACCGGCGGCGTGTTCCTGTTCGATCTGGTCCAGGCGGCGCAGCGCCCAGACGGCGATGTCGCCTGCGGACGGTGGCCGCGGCACCGGCACCCGGACCGGCCGGGCCGCCCTGGCCCGCCGGAGGCGGCGCACCAGCCAGGGCACCAGCACCACGGCGACGGCGCCCAGCGCCAGGGCGCCGGCCAGCCACAGCCACCAGGCGGCGTAGCCGACGGGCGCCAAGATGAAGTCCGGGTTGACCGACTGGCTGGGAACCGGCGCCGGCGTGGGGGTCATGAAGCACCCCCTTGGCCGGGCCGCCAACGGCCATGGCGGTGGCCGAAGTGTCGGTGGCTGGGGCGGTGGCCACTGCCCGCCGCGCTGCCGCCCCGGGCCCCGCTACCGCCCCACATGCTGGTGCCTTTCGAACAGGCCAATCATGGTGTGAACCATGGTGGCTTCGGCTTCGACGCGGCCCTCCGCGATGCCCAAAGTGCCCAGCGAGCGGGTCAGGGCGGCCCGCTTCCGGGCCCGGATGGCGGCCTGTTCCGCCACCACGGCCGGGTGGCGGCGGACGGCATCGGGAATCAAGACCCCCGTTTCGATGTCGAGTGGCGACCGGGCGGTGGCAGCGGACGGCTCCATGTCCGCTATCGACACCATCAGCACTTCGTGCTGCAAGTGCAGCCGCTTGAGGGCCGCGAACCCGGCTGGATCCAGGTCGGCATCGTCGGTGATCAAGACCACGATGCCGCGTTTGCGCACCGCCTGGCCGGCGTAGGCCAGCAACCCGCTCAAGTCGGCCGGTGCCGCCTGGGCCGTGGCCGCCTTGGCGATGGTGTTCAGAATCAACTCGACGTGCCCGCGGGCGCCCTTGGGTGGCAGCAGGTGGCAGCCCTTCTGGTCGCCCCACGTCAGGCCCATCAGGTCGCGGTGGCGCAACACCAGCAGGCCAAACAGCCCGGCGGCCATCAGGGCCAAGCTGGACTTGGGCGACCCGTCCGGGGCGGTGGCCGCCATTGAGCGACCAGTGTTGACCAGCAGGGTGACGTTGTTCTTGCGTTCGGCAATGTAGCGGCGGACCAAGACTTTGCCGCTGCGGGCCGTGGCCTTCCAGTCGATGTCGCCCACATCATCGCCCTGGGCGTACTCCCGCAGGTCCTCGAACTCCATGGAGCGGCCCTTGAAAATCGACGAATAGTTGCCGTCCAGCACGCTGCGGACCCGGCGGTGGGCATGCAAGTTGATCTTGGCATGAACCTGGTCCAGGTGGCTGGCGTGCATGATGGCGCGGTGACGGCGGGTCGCTAGGGCGTCCGGGTGGCAGCAAAGACGGCGTCGATGATGGTCTCCGGCTTGACCGAATCCGCCACCGCCTCATAGGTCAAGATCAGCCGGTGGCGCAACACCGTGTGAGCCAAGAACGCGACATCGTCCGGCACCACGTAGCTGCGCCCTACCATCAGGGCCAAGGCCCGGCCGGCGGTCAAGAAGGCCAACGAGGCCCTGGGGCTGGCGCCGTATTCGACGTAGCGGCCCAGTTGCTGCCCCAGAATCTGGGTGGCGTGCCGGGTGGCGTAGACAATCCGCGCGATGTAGTCCTTGACGGCCTTGTCGACATAGACCCGCTTGGCGTAGCCCTGCAGTACCAGGATGTGTTCCGGCGTCACCCCCGTTTTCAGGTCGTCCGGGTTGCCGTAGTTGCCGCCCTCGACCTGGTCCATGATCTGGATCTCCTGTTCCAGGTCCGGGTAGGTCAAGATCTCTTTGAGCAGGAAGCGGTCCAGTTGGGCCTCTGGCAGTTCGTAGGTGCCCTCTTGTTCGATCGGGTTCTGGGTGGCCAAGACGATGAACGGTTCCGGCAGGCGGTGGATCTCCCCGGCGATGGTCACCTGGCGTTCCTGCATCGCCTCCAGCATGGCGGACTGCGTCTTGGCGTTGGCCCGGTTGATCTCATCCATCAGCACAAAGTTGGCGCCGATTGGCCCAAACTCGGTGCGGAAGGTGGCGTTGGCGGCGTCGTAGACCTGGGTGCCAACAATGTCGCTGGGCAGCAGGTCAGGCGTGCACTGGATGCGGTGGAAGGTGCCTGACACGGCGCTGGCCAGGGTCCGGGCGGCTGTGGTTTTGGCCAGGCCAGGCACTGATTCGATCAGCACGTGGCCGCCGGCCATCAGCCCGATCAGCAGTGACCACCTCAGGCCGTCTTGGCCAACCACCCGCGAGGCGTAGGC
>JAISTN010000307.1 GCA_031272565.1 Bifidobacteriaceae bacterium | reverse complement strand
TTGACTGGGTCCATCTCGGCGAGCATCGCCTGGCTCAGCGTGCTGAACGCCGCGGCCGGAATGGCCCACGACAGAGCGCCGATCAGGGCCAGCGGGCCGAAGACCCCCAGCTTCTTGGTGTAGTAGCCGCGTCGCGGCGCCCCGGCCTCCGCGGGGGACGTGTCGGTGGTGCTCAACCCATGCTCCATTGCTAGAAGTGAAGTGCGTTCAACTTTGAAGATAGTTCAGTTATTGGGTGGACGTCAAGACCGAGCAGCCAGGAGGCGCCCCATGTCAAGTCCCCGCGGCCCCTACCGCAAGTCGGAGCGGCGACGCGCCGAGATCCTCCAGGCGGCGCTGGACGCCTACGCGACCTCGGACGCGGGCGGCCCGACACTGAAGGCCATCGCGCAGCGTCTCGACATCACCGAATCGGCCCTGCTGTACCACTTCGGCAGCCGCGACGACCTGTTCTGGGCGATCATCCGCGCCCGGGACGAGGCAGACCGCTTCCGACCCGACGACCGGATGCTGGATACCGAGGACTTCCGCCGGCTCGGCGAGATGATCGTGCATAACGCGTCCACTCCAGGGCTGGTGAGGCTCTTCCTCGAGCAGGCGGTCGCAGACGCCAGCCCCTCCCATCCCGCCCACGACTACATGCGGCAGCGGTACGCCCGGTTCGCCGCCGGCCTGGCCGCCGGGCTGCGTGACGCCAAGGGACTGTCAGATGAGCAGGCGGACTGGTTCGCGCGGATCCTGATCGCCGCCGCCGACGGCCTGCAAATCCAGTGGCTGCTCGACCCCGGCCTCGACATGCGCTCCGACCTGAACCGCTTGGCAGACCTCGCCCTCACCCTCGCTGCAACGGCCACAGCCTGAGGATTTCGTCGTCCGGCGGCTCGCTCACGAGGAACCCGTCTCCGCCGAAGAGACGCGCGTTCGGCCGGGCGCCGGCGTCCCACTGATCCCATCCCGGGTCACCGTCGCGGACGAAACGCGCCCAGGCGCCGGTGAGTTCGTCGCGGACCCGACGGTTGGCTTCGGAGTCGAACCCAAGGGCGGCCAGGTGGTCGAAGACGTAGAGCAGATCCGCCCCGTGGAAGGCGCCCATCTGAGGGCCGAACGGCTCCGCCGAGAACAGCGAGGCCCATACCCGGCCGCCCGCCGCCCGCTGGGCCGCGGCTAGATCGCTCACCGGCCGCCGGTAGACGGCATCGGTCAGGAAGCTCTCCCGCAGCACCGCCATATCCGCGTCGTCGCCGACCCGCTCCCGGTAGGCCTGGTAGAGCGCGGACGGGGTCGCGACGCCCGCCCGGGTGAACTCCGCCAGCAGCGACTCCAGGTCACTGGCTACGAACCCGTTCCCTCCGGTCGCGCGGTAACTTCGGACCTCGTCTCGGTTCGCGCCGACCAGCAGTGGAATCTCCGCCGTCGAGCCGTCCCCGACCGCTTCCAGCGGGTGGCGCGGCACCACTGTGCCGTCCAACACCACCCCCCAGGATCTGCCGCCCGGCAGATTCCGGCGGCCGACATCAAGGTCGATCACCTCCCGCTGCGCAGACAAGATGCGGTCCACCTCCACGGCCTGCAACTCCTCCACCGTCGCCACCCCCACCGCGTCGAGCAGGGCCCGCGCCAAGACGTCGCCGGTCTCGGCGGAGAAGATGCGGCCGGCGCCGCCGCTCTGCAGGATGGCCTTGTCGAACAGGCCCTGCGGCGCACCGAGCAGGGCGCCGATCAGGAAAGCCCCAGCCGACTCGCCCGCCACCGTGACATTTCCCGGGTCGCCGCCGAACGCGGCGATGTTGCGCCGCACCCACGCCAGAGCCGCAGCTTGGTCCTGCAGCCCCAGATTGCTCGACTCCGCCCAGTCCGGGCCGCCGACCCCAGCCCAATAGCCGAAGCCCAGCGCGCCGAGGCGATAGTTGGCCGCGACCACGACCGCCCCGGTCAGCCGGGAGAGCGCGCCCCCGTCCGTCAACGGAGGAGACGCGGAACCAGTCTCGAAGCCGCCGCCGTACACCCACACGATCACCGGACGTCTTCCCCGCACGTCCGGCGTCCACACATTCAGATAGAGGCAATCCTCGCTCGCCTCGGCACGCCCGAGGGCCGCGCCAATAGCCGCCGCAGGCTCACCAGACTTGCCTCCGCCAGAGGCGAACGCCGGAAGCGACTGCGCCGGCGCCGCCCGGAAGCACGTCGCGTCTACCAACCTCACCGCGTCCGGCACAGGCCGGGGCGGGCGGAACCGCCACCGCCCCACAGGGGGCGCAGCGAACCGAATGCCCGCAAATACGCCAGCCTTTGCCCCTTGCCGCACCCCTCGGAACCGCCCCGCCGGCGCATCGGCGAACTCCGGAACCCCATCGACCATGGTCACATCCAGCCCCATCGCGTGAATGACATTCAACTTTGAACCTAATTCAGAGTACGCTTGGCCGTCAAGTGGACGTGTCCCTAAACACTATGTAAGGACTCGATGACGTGGAACGTCACCACCACAGCTCTTGACGGGGTCAACCTTCATCGGAACACGTCATCAGTCACCGGTTCCGACAGCAGCGGTTAAGCCGGCCACGGCAACCCATCGAGAATGCTCCAGCGTCACGAATCACAGGCTCACCCAGACGAGGGCCAGTGGTCTTGTGGTGACGTCTGCCTGGTGTGGCACTCGTCCGCACCGTTGCGTCGTGATCCGCCTAGCGACATCTACCGGTCTCACCGCTGCTTCCTTCCTCGACCTGGATGACGTTCGACGTCACCAACACCGCGCTCGACGTCACATAAGCCCGAAAGCGTCCTCACATACCGGTTCCGACAACCATCTGGTCGGAACCCGCCCAGACGAAGTGGGCGATCACGTTCTGGACGTAGTGCCCATCGGTCACGTCGCCGCCGCACGTGACGATGACGAGGGAGTGTTCGCCGGTGACGTCGAACAAGTCTTGCGGTAGATCGGCCTTGTCCGTGATGTCGGCCGAAACTGCGCGCCAGCGGGTGGGCGTCCCGTCGTCACAGGTGACCCAGGCCTCGGCATTCGGTCGGATTCCCGCGAGCGGCCACAGCGCGCCATGGACTCCTTTGCTGGCGACGTGGCCGGCGAGCAGGACGGTGCCCTGGGTGCCGCAGGGGTTGCCGCCGTCCTGATAGAGGGTTACCTGGGCCGGGTCGTCCGGGATCATGAGGTTGTGGTTGTCAATGCCTCCGGGCACCAGGGGTGCGTTGATGCCGAGGGACGGGATGAGGAGCCGGTTCGGCGCCAGTCCCGTGGGTGGTGTCGGCGCTGGTTCTGCCGGGGTGGGTGCGGTGCTGGTGTCGGCCTGGTCGAATGGGGGGGCAGGTGTGCCGGTGCTGGGGGTTCGGTGAGGCCGGTGGTGAGCAGCCAGCCGCCCGTCACCAGGCACACCAGCGTCACGGCCAACAGTCCCGCCGCAACCCCCGGTAGCAGACGGTGCGCTCGTCGGCCTGCCACCGGGCCGATCGCGGCGCGAGCGGCGCTTGTGGATGTGTCGTCGGCGTATGGGGTGTCGTGCACTAGCGCACCGTTCTGCCGGGCGAGGTCCGGGTCACGGTGGTGTAGCCGGCCTTCTTGCCGGTGATGGTCACGGTGAGGGTCTGGCTGCGGTAGCGGGCGGCGATCTTGTAGATGGCCTTGGTCGCTTTGGGGATGGGTTTGCCGTTCGCGTGCCAGCGGTAGGAGAGCTTCGTCCCGCTGGTCCAGGTGCCTTTGGAGACTTTCACCGTCCGGCCGGTGGTGGTTGTGCCGGTGATCTGGGGTGTGGGTGCTTTGAGTGTCCCGGCGGTGATCTTGACCGCCATGGTGGTGAGGGTGGCCTTGCTGGGTTGGGTGGCGGTCACCTTG
>JAISTN010000192.1 GCA_031272565.1 Bifidobacteriaceae bacterium | reverse complement strand
CCGGGCGAGGGCGGAAAATGCGGGCGCGATGGTGGGGTCGCCGAAAGCGGCCCGGGCGGCTAGTTGCGGCAAGTGCGTTCGGTCACCGGGGCGTAATCTTGTTGCCGGAGAGTTCCCATGACCAGAGAGCCGGCCGGCGTGAAGCGCCCCCCTTCAATGCTCGATGTCGCGCGCGCGGCCGGGGTTTCGCACACAACTGTGGCGCGGGTCGTCAACGGGGCCGGCACCGTTACCGCCAGAACCGAAGCCAAGGTGTTGGCCGCCATCGGGCAACTCCACTACCGACGCAACGCCGCCGCACGTGCCCTGGTGACCCGCCAAACCCAGACGATTGGCGTAATCCTGGCCAACAGCCTGCTATCTGGGCCCTCTTCGATGTTTGTCGAGATCGAACGGAAGGCACGAGACCTAGGCTATTGGGTGTCCGTGGCCTCGCTGGCGGTGGCTTCCTCGGAAGAGATCGATGCGGCGATCAATCACTTCCGCGACCAGGGTGTGGATGCGATGGTGGTGATGGCGCCGACCAAGGAATCGCTGAAGGCCACCCTGGCCGGCATTGATGAGACACCCTGCGTGGTGGTCACGTCGGGGCGGGTGGACCAACCAGGGGCGGTGGCCCTCAACTTCGATCAAGAGGCCGGCGCCAAGATGGCAATGGCGCATCTGCTTGACCACGGACACAGGTCTATTGCCCACCTAGCTGGTCCGCTGGATGAATTCGATGCACAGATTCGTATGGCCGTCTGGAGGAAGTCGTTGGCCAAGGCCGGCCTCCCAGAGGGGCCCCTGGGCGTGGGCAACTGGCTGGCCGACCTGGGCTACAGCGAGGCCAGGCGCATCCTTGAGGCACCGGACCGGCCAACCGCCATCTTCGGTGGCAGCGACCAGATGGCCTTGGGGGCGCTGCGGGCCGCGTTTGACCTGGGCATCAAGGTGCCTCAGGACTTGTCTGTGATCGGTTTCGATGACATGCCGGGAAGCGGTCAACTTATTCCGCCCCTCACTACTGTTCGGCAGGATCTGACTCTGATGGGAGAAACCACCCTCGGAGCGCTGACCGGCCTGATCGAGGGCGAGGCCGTGACTGTTGCCCAGGTCAAGCCGAGCCTGGTTGTCCGCGCTTCGGTGGCACCGGCACGTCGCCCATAGCCCGGGCATCCACGCCTCGAGCGCCTGGTCGCGGCCCTCCAACATCTGCACGATGGCGACCCCTCCAGCCTGTCTGCCGTGTCACCTAGTCAGGCCAATCAAACCCCAGATGAAACACCTCTTCCCCAGGGTAGCCGCAAAATGGTAGCGTTAACATTGCTGTTCACCGGCCCCAACGAAGGGGCCTCGTTCCGATTCTCAAGCATGGAAGAGAGCAGGACATGAAACACAAGCATCTTTCGCATCTTCGCAGATCACGCGGCTTTGCTGTGGTTGTGGCGGCTGGTCTGGCGCTCGGCACCGTCGCGGCTTGCGGTAGCAACGATGACGCCGGCACCGCCGATGGCGGCGATGCCTCCTCTGCAGGCACAACCGAGGCCGCCGGGTCCACCGACTCAGGCGGCTCAAACGACTCAAACGGCCAAGACACTTCAACTGAAATCAGCGGCACGGTCGATTGGTGGGGCTGGGCCCCGGTTCCGGCCGTCGCCGAAGAACTCATCGCCGAGTTCAACAAGGTCTACCCAAACGTCACTGTGAACTACAAGTACCACAGCTGGACCGACTACGTCGCGGCCATGGCACCGGCCATTCGCTCGGATGAAGCCCCGGACGTGTTCGGCCTGGTATCAGGCGGCGAAGGTGTGGGGATCGCGTCATACGGCGAGTACATGCACGATCTAACGGCAGCGGCCGAGGCTGCAGCCGGCCCCAACTGGCGAGACACAGTGGCACCGGGCTATCTCGCGATGGAAATCCGCGATGACGGGGCTGTGGTGGGCCTGCCATTCGCTGGGGTAGCAGCCGGTTTCGGCTGGGTCAACCAGGACATGCTCGATGAGCGAGGTCTGACCTACCCCACCAACTACGACGAGTGGGTCAGCACCTGCGCCACTCTGGCCGAAGAAGACATCACCTGCCTGGCCGTCGGGGCCGCGCGAGGTGACTTCATGACCATCATCGAAACGGTGCGGCCGTTCGCCAACTCGTTCGATCCAACCTTCTTCTACGGCGCCCTGCAGGGTGAGCGTCAATGGGATGACCAGGTCTGGGTCGACACGCTGACCAAGGTCAAGCAGATGTATGACGACGGCATCTTCCCGGAGGACGTCCTTGGCATTCTGACCAGCCCTGACGCCACCAACCTGTTCCTGCAAGGCAAAGCCCTCCTGGTCGCCACCGGGTCCTGGTACGCGCAGGACACCGTCAAAGACATGATGATCGCCGCTCAAGAGGCAGCCGGCGTTTCGAACCCTGAACCATTCACCATCCTGCCGGTCTCTTACCCGGACGTGGCCGGCCTGGGTAATGAACCGGTTTGGTTCGGCGACACGGACTACGGCTTGGCCATCACGGAGAGTTCCGACAACATCCCGGCCGCCGAGGCCCTGGTCACCTTCATGACGCTCAACCCAACGGCACAGCAGATTTCGGTCAACCTGCTCCAGGCCATGCCGGTGCTAGTCGGCATGATGCCTGACTTCGACGCGGTCGAACTGGTCAACCCCGAGGTGCAGAAGCCGGCACTTGAGGAGATGATCAACAAGGCCACCTCGGTGACCGAGAGCCGCCAGTTCCTGATGGACACCGACTGCGTCAACGCGGTCTATGACTCCATCATCACCGTGCTGGACGGTTCGGCCACGCCGGAAGAGTCCGCCCAGAGGCTGCAGCAAGAGCTCGGCTAGCCCAGGCGGCTCGGCTGGCTAGCCGGCCCGGCTAGCCAGCCCCGCTCCCCAACCCAACCCGTCGGGTGCCGCGGCAACCGCCGCGTTGCTGCGGCACCCACAGGCACAACCCACAACAAGGACGCTGATGATCATGCGCACCAAGACCATTGGCCACCCCGGGCGCCGCCTGGTCCCCCAGGGCATGCCGTGGCTGCTGCCTGCACTAGTCCTGTCCGTAGGCCTGATCTACTACTGCGTTGGCTACGTCTGCTACATCTCCACACTGGATTGGGATGGCGTCAGTTCCAAGCGCGACTTCATTGGCCTGGCCAATTACGTCAAACTATTCCGCGACCCGGTCTTCTGGGACATCCTGCAGCACGTGCTGATCTTCTTCGTGGTGGGGTTCGCTGCGGAATGGATCCTGGGCCTGAGCATCGCCGTGATGCTCCACTCAAAGGTGCGTTTCGCGGGGCTGTACCGCGTCATCGTGTTCCTGCCGGCCCTGCTGGCCTACGCCGTCATGGCACCTGTTCAGCGGCACATCTTCGCCCTGGACGGGACACTCAATTCCGCTCTCAAGGCCATTGGGTTGGACAGTTTGACGCGACCCTGGTTGGCGGACGGCAGCACCACGTTGTGGGTGGTGATTCTGGTCCAAACCTGGCACTCGGTGGGCCTGGCCTTCATCTTGTTCTACGCCGCCATCTCCCAGATCGATCCGGAGATCCTGGAAGCCGCCCGCCTCGATGGCGCAGGGAATCTACGGGTCGTAACGGCCGTCATCGTGCCGGGTGTCAGGTCGACGTCGGTGGCGCTGGCCATCCTGTTTGCCATCAACTCGCTGAAGACCTTTGAGATCCCGTGGCTGGTCACCATGGCGGGGCCCAACCACGCCTCGGAGTTCTTGGGCACCTACATCTATCAGTACGCCGTGCAGCGCAACAAGATGGGCTACGCGGGGGCCGTGTCGGT
>JAISTN010000104.1 GCA_031272565.1 Bifidobacteriaceae bacterium | reverse complement strand
TTTCAAGCGGCGCCGCCCAGTGGAGGTACCCGCATGAGTCTGTTGGCCCAGGCGGGCGAATCGCCCCGCAGCACCAAGCAGCCACGTCCCTCGCGGCGGACACCGCTGACCGACCGGATCGCCCTGGGCGTGGCGGCTGTCATGGTGGTGATCGCCATCATCGGCCCCTGGATTGCGCCCCATGACCCGCTGACGGTGGACCTGTCCAACGCCCTTAAGCCGCCCAGTGCGGCCCACTGGTTTGGCACCGACTTGAACGGACGCGACGTGCTGTCACGGGTCTTGGCCGGTGCCCGCCTGACCATGTCCGCTACCGCCGTGGTGCTGGCTGTCACAGTAGTGATCGGCGTGGTCCTTGGCACCCTGGCGGCCGTGGGCGGGCGGGTGGTAGATGAGATTCTGATGCGGGTGGCCGACATCGGGCTGGCCCTGCCTTCGATCGTGCTGGCCCTCGGTTTTGCCGTCGCGCTGGGGCCTGGGCTGAAGTCGGCGGTGATTGCCGTCGCGGCTTCCTGGTGGCCGGGCTATGTCCGGTTGGTCCGGACCATGGTGCGCGAAACGCTGGGCCGGGAGTTCATCGAGGCTTCCCGTGCCCTGGGAGTGTCCCGGTGGCGCCTGGTGCGCCGCCATGTCCTGCCCAACTCCCTGGATTTGCTCTACGTCCAAGTCACCCTTGATGTGGCCGCGGTCATGCTGACCATTTCTGGCTTGTCGTTCATTGGCGTGGGGGCTCAAGTGCCCTCACCCGAATGGGGCGCCATGATCTCCGCCGCCGCGGCCAACGCCACCACCGCCTGGTGGGCCCTGATCGCTCCCGGCTTGGCCATCTCCGTCACCGCGATTGCCTTCTCGCTGGCGGGCGATTGGCTGCGCGTGGTGCGGGATCCCACCTTGCAGGAGGTGGTGCGGCTATGAGCCAGGGGACCCCGTTGGGCCAGGCCGGAACGCGGCCCGGTTTCCTGGAGGTGAGCGACCTGACGGTCGCCTACCAACAGCGCCACGCCGCCACCCGGGAGGTAGTCCACCAAGTGTCACTGGCGGTCCAACCTGGGCGGCGGACCGCCCTGGTGGGCGAATCGGGTTCTGGCAAGTCGGTGACCGCCCGCGCCATCCTGCAACTGGACACGGCGGCCCACATCACCGGCTCGGTCAAACTGGACGGCCAAGAACTGATCGGGGCCGGGCGCAAGGACTTGCGGCAGGTGCGTGGGGCCCGGATCGGGCTGGTGCTGCAAGACCCCCTGGCGTCGTTGAATCCCACCATGCCGATTGGCTGGCAGATCATGCAGCCGCTGGTGATCCGCGGGGTCAAGAAGAAGGCGGCCAAGCAGCGCGGCATCGACATGCTGCGGGCCCTGGGGGTGGCCGATGCCGCCGAGCGGTTTGGCGACTTCCCGCACCAGTTTTCCGGTGGCATGCGCCAACGGGTCGTGATCGCCATCGCCTTGGTGGGTGAGCCCCAGATTCTGATCGCCGACGAGCCCACCACCGCCCTGGATGTGCGGGTCCAAGCCCAAGTCTTGGATCTGCTGGACCGGGTCACCCGGGAACGTGACATGGGGGTGCTGTTCATCACCCACGACTTGGGTATCGTGGCCGGTTTCGCCGATGACGTGATCGTCATGCGGCGCGGCGAAGTGGTTGAGCGGGCCGGCGTCATGGAGTTGTTCAGTGCACCCCGCCATCCGTACACCAAGGGACTGTTGGGCGCGGTGCCGCGGGTCGATATGGACCCGTCGCACCGCCTGGTGTCGGTCGAGGAAATCGAGCGGGATGCGGCGGCCATCGCGGCCGGCTTGGCGGAGGCGGTGGAGCCATGACCGACCAGGCCAGCCTGATCTTGGAGGTGCATGGCCTCACCAAAACGTTCCCGGGCCGCGCCAAGCCTGCCATCGCCGATGTTGCCTTCAACGTCAGGCGTGGTTCCTCGCTTGGCATTGTGGGCGAGTCGGGTTCGGGTAAGTCGACCACGGCCCGTTGCATCGCCGGCCTGATCCCGGCCGACAAGGGCGAGGTGGTCTTGGATGGCCGGCAGATTGACGGGCTTGACCGCGGCTTGATGCGGCAGGTCCGGCGGCACTTGCAGATGGTGTTCCAAGACCCGTTCTCATCCCTCGACCCCAGAATGACGGCCGAGGAACTGGTTGGCGAAGGGCTGCTGGTTCACGGTTTGGCGAAAGACAAGCGCGCCCGGCGCGAAGCCGTGGTGCGGAACCTGGAACTGGTCGGCTTGAGCGCGGCGGACTTGGAACGCTACCCCCGGGCCTTTTCCGGGGGGCAGCGGCAGCGCATCGCCATCGCGCGCGCCATCGCCGTGCGCCCCAAGCTGCTAATCTGCGACGAACCGGTCTCATCGCTGGATGTGTCGGTCCAGGCCCAGGTGCTGAACCTGTTGCTGGACCTCAAGGCCCAGTTGGGCCTGTCGATCTTGTTCATTGCCCACGACCTGGCGGTGGTGCGTTATCTCTGCGAAGACGTGGTGGTGATGAATGAAGGCCGGGTGGTCGAGGCCGGCTCGCGCGACGACATCTTCGATTCCCCGCGTCACCCCTATACGAAGTCTTTGCTGGCCGCCGTACCGGTACCTGATCCACGGATGTCGCGGCGGCGGGCACCACTAAAGGAGGAACCATGAACTCTCTACTCGCGGATGGACAGGCGCCGGTGGGCGCCCTCGGCGGCCAGGTGTCACGCACCGCATGTGACACGGTGATCAAGGGCGGCACGGTGGTCGAGTCGGCCTGGATGGGCCCGGCCGATGTCTTGATCAAAGATGGGCAAGTCCTGGGCCTGGTGGCGGCCGGAACAGCGGTCGAAGCTGAGGTGCAGATTGATGCCGGTGGCTTGTGGGTGATGCCTGGGGGAGTGGATCCACACTGTCATGTGGGCTTCGCCTCCGGTGGCTTCACCTCGCTGGACAACTACGCGACTTGCACGGCGGCGGCCGTGCTGGGTGGGACCACCACGATTGTCGACTTCGCGATTCCGGCTCCGGGGGAACAACCCTATGAGGTGGCCGTGCGCCAGCGGGCCAAGGCTGCGGGTGGCCTGTGCGACTCGGCTCTTCACACCTCGGTGGTGGAATGGGATTCGACCACGGAAGGGCAACTGCGGACCTTGGCCGGTGAGGGCATAGTGACCGCCAAGATGTACACCACCTACCGGGGTGAAACCATGGCCAGCGCCGACACGATCTTGCGCACCATGCGAGCGTTGCAGCCGGTGGGCGGCATGGTGGTGGTGCATTGTGAATCGAACCCGATCATTGAAGAGGACCAACGGCTGGCGGCGCTGGCCGGCCGGATCGGTTCGGCCCACATGGCGCAGACCCGGTCGGAACTGGCCGAGACGGCTTCGGTGGCCGAGGTGCTTTCGCTGGCCGAGCGTCTTGGGGCGCCGGTCTACTGTGTCCACCAATCCACGCCCGCCGCCATCGAATTGGTGGCGGCCGCGCGCCGGCGTGGCCTCAGGGCGTTCACCGAGACGGTGGCGCATCACTTGGTGCTGGATGACTCTCTGTATCACGGAGAGCACCCCGAACGTTGGGTTTGTTGCCCGCCGCTGCGTCCGCGGGCCACGGTACAGGCGCTGGGGCGGTACTTGGCTAACGGCGAGGCCACCACCATCGCCTCAGATCACTGCTGCTACGACCTGGCGCAGAAGGAGAGCCATAAGGACGATGTGCGCCACATGCCCAATGGGCTGCCCGGGGTGCAGACCCGGCTGCCGGTGACGTTCTCCGCTTTTGTGGCCGGCCAGGTGATCAGCCCGTCCCGGTGGGTTGACCTGGTGGCGGCGGGGCCGGCCCGGGCCAACGGCCTCTATCCCAGGAAGGGCTCGTTGGCGCCGGGCGCGGATGCCGATGTCGTGTTGTGGGATCCGCACGCCCAGTGGACGGTGACGGCTGGCGCCTTGGCGCAGCAGACCGACTACACGCCTTACGAGGGCGTGGAGGTTACGGGCCGCCCGGCGGCGGTCCTGGTGCGGGGCCACCTGGTGGCCCAGGACGGCCAAATCGTCGATCCAGCCCCGACGGGCCGCCACGTCCCGGCCGGCCCGGTGCTAGGCCGCCACCCCTGACCCCCGGGCTTGGCCGAGGGCTGGGGCGGGTGGTTTGCGGCTAGGCTGGCGGGGATGAGTGAATCCAGCCTGAGCCCCGCCCCGGCCGGTCCGGAAGGCCCGGCTGACTTGGCTGACCCGCTGTCCGCGTCCACACCCCCGGCGGTGTTGCCGCAGCCTCAGGGCCGGGTCTATGGGCCATGGTGGCAGCAGGCCGGAGCCTGGATTGTGATTGGCGCGGTCGTTGTGGTCTGCGCCACGGCCCTGGTGCTGGGCATCGGACTGTCCGGGCGGTCGTCCAACCAGGCTGCCCCAGTTGTGTTTGAGACCGTTACCGTGACGCCCACCAAGCAGGACAGCGCGGCCA
>JAISTN010000060.1 GCA_031272565.1 Bifidobacteriaceae bacterium | reverse complement strand
CCAAGGCGGTGGCTAACCTGATCAAGGCCCTGGGCAAGGGCGTGCTGAAGGTGATGTCGAAGATGGGCATCTCCACCGTCTCCTCCTACCGCGGCGCCCAAGTTTTCGAGGCGGTGGGCCTCAGTTCAGAGCTGGTGGAAACCTACTTCACGGGCACCACGTCGCGGCTGGGCGGGATTGGGCTGGAGCAGATTGCACAAGGCATCGAACTGCGCCACCGCAAGGCCTACCCGCGGGCCACGGCCGGCACCGGCGAGGGCATCTTGGAATCCGGCGGCCTGTACAAGTGGCGCCGCGACGGCGAGGTCCACCTGTTGACACCGGACGCCATCTTCGAACTCCAAACCGCCACCCGGCGGCGCGACTATGACCTGTTCAAGCGCTATTCGCGGCGGATCGATGACCAAGCCGGGCGGCTGGCCACGCTGCGCGGTTTGTTCAAGCTCAAGGAAGGGCTGCGGCCCGCTTTGCCGCTGGATGAAGTTGAGCCGGTCAGCGAGATCGTCAAACGGTTCTCCACCGGCGCCATGTCCTACGGTTCCATCTCAATGGAGGCCCATTCGACGCTGGCCATCGCCATGAACCATCTGGGCGCCAAGTCCAACACGGGCGAGGGCGGCGAGGATCCGGAGCGGCTGCATGACCCAGAAAGGCGCAGCGCCATCAAACAGGTGGCCTCCGGCCGCTTTGGGGTGACGGCCGAATACCTGACCAACGCGGATGACCTGCAAATCAAGATGGCGCAGGGTGCTAAGCCGGGTGAAGGCGGCCAGTTGCCGGGCGCCAAGGTCTACCCCTGGATTGGCCAGACCAGGCATTCCACCCCTGGCGTGCAGTTGATTTCACCGCCGCCGCACCACGACATCTATTCGATCGAGGATCTCAAACAATTGATCCACGACCTGAAGAACGCCAACCCGGATGCCCGGATCCATGTCAAGCTGGTGGCCGAGGTGGGCGTGGGCACGGTCGCGGCCGGCGTCTCCAAGGCCCACGCGGATGTGGTCTTGATCTCTGGGCACGATGGCGGCACTGGGGCTTCCCCCTTGACTTCCATCAAGCACGCTGGCGGGCCTTGGGAGCTGGGCTTGGCGGAGACCCAGCAGACGCTGATCGTCAACAACCTGCGGGACCGCATCGTGGTGCAGGTGGACGGGCAGCTCAAGACCGGCCGCGACGTGGTGATTGCCGCGCTGCTGGGGGCGGAAGAGTTCGGCTTCGCCACCGCGCCGCTGGTCACCATGGGGTGTGTCATGATGCGCGTCTGCCAGAAGGACACCTGCCCGGTCGGCATCGCGACCCAGAACCCGGAACTGCGGGCGCGTTTCAGCGGTAAACCGGAATACGTGGAGACGTATTTTGAGTTCATTGCCCAAGAGGTGCGCGAATACCTGGCCGCCTTGGGCTTCCGCACCCTGGAGGAGGCCGTGGGCCACTGCGAGGTGATCGAGGCGGAACGCGCCATCGACCACTGGAAGGCCGCCGGGCTGGACCTCAGCCCCATCCTGCACCAGCCAGAAAACCGGGCCGGTTCGCCGCTGCACCGGGTCCGCGAACAGGACCACGGGCTGGCCGCCGCGCTGGACAACCAGTTGATCGCGGCAGCGGCGCCGGCCCTGGAGCGGGGCGAACCGGTGACAATCGAAACGAAGGTGCGCAACGTCAACCGGACGGTCGGCACCATGCTGGGCCACCAGGTGACTAAACGTTACGGCGGCGAGGGCCTGCCGCCGGGCACCATTGACATCACCCTGACCGGCACCGGCGGGCAGTCGTTCGGAGCCTTTGTGCCCCGCGGTGTCCTGCTGCGCTTGGTGGGGGATTCGAACGACTATCTGGGCAAGGGCCTGTCCGGTGGGCGGATCGTGGTCCGGCCGGCCGCCGATGCCGGTTTCAAGGCTGAACGTTCCATCATTGCCGGCAACGTCATCGGCTACGGTGCCACTTCCGGGGAGATCTTCTTGCGCGGGCGGGTCGGTGAACGGTTCGCGGTCCGCAACTCCGGTGCCTCGCTGGTGGTGGAGGGCGTGGGTGATCACGCCTGCGAATACATGACCGGCGGCGTGGCCGTCATTCTGGGCGCGACCGGCCGCAACTTTGGCGCCGGCATGTCGGGTGGGCGCGCCTACGTGCTGGACCTGGACACCGCCCGGGTCTGCCCGGCCGCCATGGCTCACGGCGACCTGCTGCTGGAGCCGGTCGAGGACGCGGCCGAACTCAAAGCCTTGGTCGAAGCCCACCAGGCGGAGACCGGGTCGGCCGTGGCGGCGGCGCTGCTGGCCGACTGGCCCGCCGCGGTGGCCCGCTTCACCAAGGTGGTGCCACGCGAATACGCCCGCATGAACGCCGCCCTGGCCAAGGCGCAGGAGGCCGGTTTGGACTACCACGATCCCGAAGTCTGGGCCACCATCATGAAGGAGGCCGCCCATGGCTGATCCAAAGGGTTTCCTCAAGGTCCGCGAACGCGAACTGCCGGCCGACCGGCCCGTGACACAGCGCGTGCTGGACTTCCATGAGGTCCACCTGAACCAAGGCACCGATGAGCCGATGCTGCACCGCCAAGCCGGGCGCTGCATGGACTGTGGCGTGCCGTTCTGCCACCGCGGCTGCCCGCTGGGCAACCTGATCCCGGAGTGGAACGACTTGGTGTGGCGGGGGGACTGGCGGTCCGCTTCGGAACGGCTCCACGCCACCAACAACTTCCCGGAGTTCACCGGCCGGATCTGCCCGGCGCTGTGCGAGGGCTCTTGTGTGCTGGGCATCTCCCAGCCGCCGGTCACCATCGAGTCGATCGAAATGGCGATTGTCGATAAGGCGTTTGCCAACGGCTGGGTGACGCCGCAGGTGCCGCAGCGCATCACCGGTTTCACGGTCGCTGTGGTGGGGTCTGGGCCGGCCGGTTTGGCCGCCGCCCAGCAGTTGACGCGCGCCGGGCACACCGTGGCCGTCTTCGAGCGGGCGGACCGGCCCGGCGGGCTGCTGCGCTACGGCATCCCGGACTTCAAGCTGGGTAAGCATCACCTGGACCTGCGGCTGTCCCAGATGCAGGCTGAGGGCACCCGTTTCCGCACCGGCGTGGAGATCGGCAAGGACATCGAGTGGGACGAACTGACGCAGCGCTACGACGCGGTGGTGATCGCTATCGGCTCGACGGTGGCGCGGGACTTGGCGTTGCCGGGCCGGGACCTGGACGGCATCCACTTCGCCAAGCGCTACCTGCACCAGGCCAACGTAGTGGCTTCTGGGCGCATGGTAGCCAACCAGATCAAGGCGACCAATAAGAACGTGATCGTGATTGGCGGCGGCGACACCGGTTCGGACTGCGTTGGGACGGCGCTCAGGCAGGGTGCCAAGTCGGTCACCTCGCTGGAGATTCTGCCCCAGCCGCCGGCCACCCGGCCGGCCGGCCCGCCTTGGCCGGTCTATCCGCAGGTCTTCAAGACAACCAGTTCCCAAGAAGAAGGCGGCGAACGGC
>JAISTN010000430.1 GCA_031272565.1 Bifidobacteriaceae bacterium | reverse complement strand
GGTGACCGGGCCGCCCTGGACGACCTGATGGAGGCCTTCGCGGCGCCCATCGCCTTTGGCACGGCCGGTCTGCGTGGTCAGATGGGCGGCGGGCCGGCCCGGATGAACCGGGCAGTGGTGATCCGGGCGGCGGCCGGCTTGATCGCCTACCTGCGGCACTACTTGGCCGATTCGGGCCAACTGGGCGAGGGCGCCCCACCCAAGGTGGTGATCGGCTACGACGGGCGGTACGGTTCGGCCGCCTTCGCGGAGGACACGGCGGCCGTGGTGGTGGCGGCCGGCGGGCGGGCCCTGCTGATGGAAACGCCTTGCCCCACGCCGCTGCTGGCCTTCACCGTGCGTTACCTGGAGGCCGATGCCGGCGTCATGGTGACGGCCTCACACAACCCGGCGCGGGACAACGGCTACAAGGTCTACCTGGGTGGGCGGCTGACTGACCAGGCGGGCGCCGGGGTGCAGATTGTGCCGCCGGCCGATGGAGCGATTGCGGCTCGGATTGAGCAGGCTCCACCGGCCGACCAGGTGCCGCGGGCCCGCGGCTGGGAGATGATTGGCCCAGACCTGGCGGAGGAGTACTTGCGCCAGGCCCTGTCTGGCCTGCCGCCGGCTACCGGCGCCAAAGACCTGCGCATTGTCCACACCGCAATGCACGGCGTGGGCGCCAGTGTGGCACTGCCGGCCTTTGCCGCGGCCGGTTTCAGCGATCTTCACACCGTGCCGCAGCAGGCCGAACCGGACCCGGATTTCCCCACCGTGGCCTTCCCTAACCCGGAAGAGCCGGGCGCCTTGGACCTGGCGCTGGCACTGGCCGGCCGGGTGGGGGCGGATTTGGTTTTGGCCCAGGACCCGGATGCGGACCGTTGCGCCGCGGCCGTCTTCGATCCGCGGGCGCCGCGGGGCGGCGGCTGGCGCCGCCTGACCGGTGACGAGGTGGGTGCGCTGCTGGGTGAGGAGGCGGCCAAGACCTGGGAGGGCAATTCGGCCGCGCCCGATGGCGCCAAGCCCACCTTGGCTAGTTCGATTGTGTCTTCCCGGCTGTTGTGGCGGATTGCCCGGGCCCACATGATGGCCTACGCCAAGACCTTGACCGGCTTCAAGTGGATTGCCCGCACGCCCGGTTTGGTGTTCGGCTATGAGGAGGCGATTGGCTACTGCGCCCGGCCGGATCTGGTGCGGGACAAGGACGGCATCACGGCGGCCTTGGCCATTGCCCGCTTGGCCGCCCGGGCCAAGGCCAAGGGCAAGACCCTGATCGATCTGTTGGATGACTTGGCCCGGCAGCATGGCCTGCACCTGACCAGCCAGGTGGCGGTCCGGTTTGGCGACCCGCGCCGGCTGGGCGAGGTGATGGCCGGGTTGCGGCGCAAGCCGCCCACCAGCCTGGGTGGGGTGGCCGTCACCAAGGTGACGGACCTGGAAGCCGGGGGCGACGGCCTGCCGCCCACCGACGGCCTGGCTTTTTCGCTGAAGGACCTGTCGCGGGTGGTGATCCGGCCTTCCGGTACCGAACCCAAGGTCAAGTGCTACCTGGAGGTGATCTTGCCGGTCCAGCCGACTGCCACCTTCGAGGACCTGACGGGGCTGCGGCGGCGGGGTGCGGCCGCCTTGGACGCCATCGGGCAGGACGTCCAGGCGCTGCTGGAGCGTTGAGGGCCGGCGCGGGCGGCATCGGGCACGGGGCCGGGACCAACCTGAACCCGACCCGGGACCCCGGGCCGTGAGGTAAGCCGCCGGTGGGCGCTAGGCTTGGGAGGAAAACTCACTTCATCCGACATGAGGAGTGCCCAGTGGCCAGCATTGAACTTGTCCTTGCCCGCGAAATCCTGGATTCCCGGGGGAACCCTACCGTCGAGGTCGAAGTCGGCCTGACGGACGGCACGTACGCCCGTGCGTCGGTGCCTTCTGGCGCGTCGACCGGCGCGTTTGAAGCCGTCGAGCGGCGCGATGACGGCCCACGGTACGGCGGTAAGGGCGTGGAAGGCGCCGTCGCCGCCGTGGTTGAAGAAGTCGCACCGGAGGTGATCGGCCTGGAGGCAACCGACCAGCGCCTGGTGGACCAGACCATGATCGACCTGGACGGCACGCCCAACAAGGGCCGCCTGGGCGCCAACGCCATCCTGGGCGTCTCCCTGGCCGTGGCCAAGGCCGCCGCCGCCAGCTCCGACCTGACGCTGTTCCGGTACATCGGCGGCCCCAACGCGCACGTGCTGCCGGTGCCCATGATGAACATCCTGAACGGCGGTTCGCACGCCGATTCGAACGTCGACATCCAAGAGTTCATGATCGCGCCCATCGGCGCGCCCTCGTTCCGCGAGGCCCTGCGTTGGGGCGCGGAGGTCTACCACTCGCTCAAGGCCGTGCTGAAGTCCAAGGGCCTGTCAACCGGCCTGGGTGATGAGGGCGGTTTTGCTCCCAACCTGCCGTCCAACGCGGACGCGCTGGATGAGATCGTGGCGGCCATTGAGAAGGCCGGCCTCAAGCCTGGCGCCGATGTCGCCTTGGCCCTGGACGTGGCCTCGACCGAGTTCTTCAGCGACGGCCGCTACCAGTTTGAGGGCGAGCCGCGCGACACCGACTTCATGGTGGACTACTACCAGAAGCTGATCAGCGACTATCCGTTGGTGTCGATCGAGGACCCGTTGAGCGAAGACGAGTGGGACGCCTGGGTGGCGTTGACCGCCGCCGCCGGCGACAAGGTCCAGTTTGTGGGCGACGACCTGTTTGTCACCAACCCGCAGCGCCTGGCCAAGGGCATCGAGCTGAAGGCTGCCAACGCCCTGCTGGTGAAGCTGAACCAGATCGGCTCCCTGACCGAGACGCTGGATGCCGTCACCATGGCCCAGCGGGCGGGCTTCTACTGCATGACCTCGCACCGGTCGGGTGAAACGGAAGAGACGTTCATTGCCGACTTGTCGGTGGCCACCAACGCCGGTCAGATCAAGACTGGTGCCCCGGCCCGTGGTGAGCGCGTCAACAAGTACAACCAGTTGCTGCGCATCGAAGAGGCGCTGGGTGACGCGGCGGTCTATGCCGGGCGCTCCGCTTTCCCGCGCTTCAAGGGTTAAGGCCTAGCTTCAACGCACCCCGTCCCGGATAGGGGTATCCGGGACGGGGTGTTGTTGTCCCCGGCAGCGGGCCTGGGCGTGGGTCCGGGCGGGGGTCCGGACGCGGTCCAATCCGCGAACCCCCGCGGCCGGTGGTTCACCCGGGGAAGCGGTTGGTGCATGATGGCGGGGTGACGCAAACGGGACCGGACAGCCGCCGGCCGGGTGACACCGGTCGGCTCAAGGCCGCCGCCCGGGGCGCCCGTGATGGCGCCGCGGAAGAAGCCGGCACCGGTTGGCGTCGGATGCGGGTGGGCTTCCAAGTCTTGGTGCTGGCCGTGGTGGCCATGGTGGTGTTTGTGCTGGTTTTCCCCACCTTGCGGCTGTACCAGGCCCAGCAGGTGGAAAAGGCCCAACTGCGGGCCGAACTGGCGGCGGCGCAGGACCAGAACGACGAACTCCAGGCTCAACTGGACCGTTGGGAAGACCCGGCCTACGTCAAGGCTCAGGCCCGGGAACGGCTCAGTTTTGTCATGCCGGGGGACCGGTCGTTCCGGGTTTCGGATCCGGAAAGCGCCCCGGACCCGACCCCCAGCGCGGTCGCCACCGGCACCACGGTGCTGGATGATCCGGCGGCGCGCGCCGAACAGGACCCGTGGTACGCCGTCTTGTGGACCTCGGCGGTGGTGGCCGGCGGGGTGCCGGCGCAGTGACCGGGCAGGCGGTGGGACCGGTCAGCGCGGTCGACCCGGCTGACCTGGCGGCCTTGGCCCGGCAGTTGGGCCGCCCGCCCAGGGGCGTGGTTGGCATCGCCGCCCGCTGTGTCTGCGGTGCGCCGCTGGTGGCCCGCACCGCGCCGCGGCTGCCGGACGGGACACCGTTCCCCACCACCTACTATCTGACGCACCCGGTGGCCGCGAGCGCCATCGGGCGCCTGGAAAGCCAGGGCTTGATGGCCCAGATGAACCAGCGGCTGGCCAGCGACCCGGACCTGGCGGCCGCCCACGCCGCCGCCCACCGGGACTACCTGGCCAGGCGGGCCGAACTGGGCCAGGTGCCGGAAATTGAGGGCGTCTCCGCCGGCGGCATGCCGACCCGTGTCAAGTGCTTGCATGTGCTGGCGGCCCACGCCCTGGCGGTGGGCCCAGGCGTCAACCGGCTGGGGGATGAGACACTGGCGGCGGTGGCGCCGTGGTGGCGCCCAGACGTGTGTGCCTGCGCCGCCGTAGAGGGGGATGGTGATGCCTAGGACAGTCAGGGCGGCCGGCATTGACTGCGGCACCAACACGATCCGGCTCTTAATTGCCGATTGTGACCCGGCCGCCGGCGCGTTAACCGACATCACCCGCCTGGTGGAGATTGTGCGGCTAGGCCAGGACGTGGACCGGACCGGCCGGTTTGCGCCCGAGGCGTTGGAACGAACCCTGGATGTGGTCAGCCGCTACGCGCAACTGGTCCGGCAGGCTGGGGTGGCAGCGATCCGGTTTGTGGCCACCTCGGCCACTCGGGATGCCGCCAACCGGGACGTCTTCCTGGATGGCGTGCGGGCCGCCCTGGGTGTGGAGGCCCAGGTGGTTGATGGCCTGGAAGAGGCCGCCTTGTCGTTTGCCGGGGCGCTGTCCGGCCTGAAAGGCCAGGCCGTGGCCGGTCAACCGGTCCACCCCGCGCCCTACCTGTGTGTCGACCTGGGCGGCGGTTCCACCGAACTGGTGCTGGGCACCGACCGGCCTGAACAGGCCTACTCGATGGATGTCGGCTCGGTCCGCATCACCGAGCGGCACCTGCGGTCAGACCCGCCCACGGCCGCGGAAGTGGCCGCCGCGGCGGCCGATGTCGACCGCGCCCTCGACGTGGCCGCCCGGCAGGTTGACCTAGGCCGGGCCCGCACCGTGGTGGGCCTGGCCGGCTCCATCACCACCATTGAGGCCCACTCGCTGGGCCTGGAGCGGTACGACCCGGCGGCCGTCGATGGCGCCGTGGTGGGAGTGGATGAAGCCCTGGCCGCGTGTGAGGCCCTGTGGCGGGCCAGCCGGGCCGAACGCGCCCGGATGGGTTTCATGCACCCCGGCCGGGTGGATGTCATCGGCGCCGGCGCCCTGGTCTG
>JAISTN010000424.1 GCA_031272565.1 Bifidobacteriaceae bacterium | reverse complement strand
CCCGGCGCTGATGGCGATGGCCAAACCCGGCGCGATCTTCATCCACTGCCTGCCGGCCTACCGCGGCAAGGAGATGACCGCGGAGGTGATCGACGGCCCGCAGTCGCGGGTCTTCGAGGAGGCGGAAAACCGCCTGCACGCCCAAAAGGCCCTGCTGATCTGGCTGTTGCGCCAGCTTGAGGCCGCGTAGAAGGCCGCCGATGCCGATCCCACCGACCAAGACCGCCCGGCACGCCCTGATCCGCCAGATTCTGGGCCGTGAGCCGGTCAGTTCGCAGACCACCCTGGGCGAGCAGCTCGCCCAGGCCGGCCTGCCGGTGACCCAGGCCACCTTGTCGCGCGACCTGGTCGAACTGCGGGCCGACAAAGTCAGGTTGCCGGACGGTTCGCGCATCTACGTGGTGCCGCCGGAAGGCGGCCTGGAAGCCGAGCCGGCCGGGGTGCAGAGCCGCGAAATGCTGTCCGCCCGCCTGGGGCGGCTGGCCGGGGAACTGCTGGTCAACGCGGAGAGCGCCGGCCACCTGGTGGTGCTGCGGACGCCACCCGGCGGGGCCCACTTCCTGGCCAGCGCCATCGACCATTCGGTCTTGCCCGGTGTGATGGGTACCATCGCCGGGGACGACACCATCATGGTGGCCTGCCGCCAGCCGGAAACGGCCAGCCAGGTTGCCGCCCGCTTTGTTGAACTAGCAAAGGAGTATTCACATGACTGACCGGGTTGTGCTGGCCTATTCGGGCGGCCTCGATACCTCGGTGTCGATCGGCTGGATCGGTGAGGCCACTGGGGCTGAGGTGATCGCGGTGGCGGTGGACGTGGGTCAGGGGGGCGAGAACCTGGAGACGATCCGCCAGCGGGCCCTGGCCTGCGGCGCGGTCGAGGCCTATGTGGCGGACGTGCGTGAAGAGTTCGCCACCGAATACTGCATGCCGGCCCTGGCCGCCAACGCCCTTTACATGGACCGCTACCCGCTGGTTTCGGCCCTGTCGCGGCCGGTTATTGTCAAGCACCTGGTCAAGGCGGCCCGCCAGTTTGGGGCTGGCACGGTGGCGCACGGCTGCACCGGCAAGGGCAACGACCAGGTCCGCTTCGAGGTCTCGATCACCTCGTTGGCGCCGGACCTGAAGTGCATTGCGCCGGTGCGGGACCTGGCGCTGACCCGGGCGGCCTCCATCGAGTACGCCGAGCGCCACTCGCTGCCCATCGAGCAGACCAAGTCCTCGCCCTTCTCGGTTGACCAGAACGTCTGGGGCCGGGCGGTCGAAACGGGCTACCTGGAGGACATCTGGAACGCCCCCACCAAGGATGTCTACACCTACACGGACGATCCGACCTTCCCGCCGGTGGAGGACGAACTGGTCATCACCTTTGCCCAGGGCGTGCCGGTCGCCATCGACGGCGTGGCCGTGACGCCGCTGCAGGCGATTCAGGAGTTGAACCGGCGGGCCGGGGCACACGGCATCGGGCGCATCGACATGGTGGAAGACCGGCTGGTGGGCATCAAGTCGCGCGAAATCTACGAGGCCCCAGGGGCGATGGCGCTGATCGAGGCCCACCGTGACCTGGAGGGCGTGACGGTGGAACGCGAACTGGCCCGCTTCAAGCGCACCGTGGGGGCGCGCTGGACCGAACTGGTCTACGACGGCCAGTGGTTCAGCCCCCTGAAGCGGGCCCTGGACCAGTTCCTGGCTGAAACCCAGCGTTACGTCTCTGGCGATATCCGAATGACGCTGCACGGTGGGCGGGCCACCGTCACCGGGCGGCGCTCCGACACCTCGCTGTATGACTTCAACCTGGCCACCTACGACGAGGGCGACACCTACGACCAGTCCCAGGCCCGCGGTTTCATCGAGATTTTCGGGATGCAGTCCAAGCTGGCCGCGGCCCGCGACGCCCGCTTTGGGCAGGGTGTGGTGTTGTAGGCCCTGCGCTGGCGGCACTGGGCGCCGGGGGAGTGTGACGCAAATCACAGTGACCTTCGCCACAATCGCCGTTTTGGGGGCCGCTGGCGGTGGGGCGCGGCGACATACTGAGAGTTGAGGAACTGGCTCCGCGCAGCTAAGAAAGGCCCCCTGATGACACGACTCTCCCGTCGCGGCACCCTGCCCGCCGGCCTGGCCACCGGCTTGGCGGCAGCCCTGATCCTGGTGACGGCCGCGGCCGGCTTTGGCAGCCCGGGGACAGCCGCGGGCGGCATCGGGCCTCAGGCGACCCCCGAAATCACCAAGGTGGCCGATCCGATCACCATCGGCACGGTGCCGGTGGAGGCGGGCAACACCCAACACTTGGGCCGGATCTGGACCGACAAGACCGTTTCGACCGGGCCCATCGAGTTGACCAGCGGCAACGCGGCGGTGGCGAATGATGCCGACTTCCTGGTGGCCCTGTCTGCCTTGTCGTCATCGGCCCGGGTGACGGGCGTGGCGGAAATCCCGCTGGACACGGTGTTTGTGCTGGACCTGTCCGGTTCCATGGGTGACGCGATCTCGGCCCAGGACCCGGCGCCCAAGTACCAGGTGCTCGTGCGGCAGGTCAACAAGGCGATTAGTGACCTGATGCGGGCCAACCCGCTCAACCGGGTGGCCGTGGTGGGCTTTTCCGGGGCGCTGTGGCACATGCCCGGCACCTTTGAGGACACCACCTTGTTCATGCCGCTGGCCCACTACGCCGTGGCTGATTCCTACTTCACTTACACCCCGGGCGACACGCCGGTGGTAACTGCCAACTCGGTCAGCCGGGAAGTGGTTGGTGGTACGGACATCCAGGCCGGCATGTACAAAGGTATGGAGTTGCTGACGGCGTCTGACCCAACCTATGTCCCCAGTGGCGGCGGCACCGCCTACCGCATCCCTTCGGTGGTGCTGGTGTCCGATGGCGCTCCCACCTTCACCCGCAATTCGGCCACCTGGTGGAACCTGCCGGAAACCGGTCTGAACAGCCAGTTGCAGGGCAACGGCCAGGACATCTACGCCGGCAACTCCTTCGTGGCGCTGCTCACCACCGCTTTCATGAAGAAGAAGGTCGAGGCTCACTACGACCCGTCATTCAACACCGCCACCGAGCCGGTCAAGACCCGCATCTACACCGTGGGCGTGGGCCTGGGTGACGATTCGACGGACCCGAACGACCCGGACCTGGCCCACTACACGCTTGACCCCACCGGTCAGGCCGGTCAGACCAACGCCATGGCCACGGCGGTGGAGGGCTATTGGACGGCCTGGAGCGGCGGTGGCAGCCCGGCCGTCTGCGTCGACGGCGCGGCCGTGGGCTCGCCGTGCGATTCGTCGAAGGATTACACCGTAGGCCATCCCTCGGACCCGGGCGACACGCCCTACGCGCCGACCGCGATCGCCTACAACAACCTGTTTGTGCCGGTGGCCTCGGCCGACCAGTTGTGCAACGCGTTCCAGCAGATCACGGACCACATTGTGACCAATGAGGAAGTGGTCCCCACCCGCGTGTTCGATGTCGATGGCACGGCTTCCGGCTACATCACCTTTACCGACCAGTTGGGTGATTACATGGAAGTGAAGGACTTCAAGGCGGTGGCCTACGGCGACACGGTCTTCACCCAGAAGAGCTCCAGCACGGCTGGCGGCGTCACCACCTATGTCTTCACGGGCACGTTCAACGCCAACTCGGTTTACCGCTATGGCGACCTGAGCCGGATTGTGATCCAGGTGACGCACGGCACCACGTCCGACCTGGTGACCGTCAAGGTGCCGGCTGCGTTGATCCCGCTGCGGGAGTTCTCGGTCATCCTGGATGCGGCGGGCGAAGTGGCCGAGCCGCTGGCCATGACCGACGCCTACCCCGTCTCGGTTTTCTATACGGTTGGCCTGAAGGACGGCGTGGCGGCGGCCGTGGCGGCGCCTGGCGGGCCCAGCGATGCCGGTCTGGCGGCTTACGCCGCGGCCAACCGGGATGCCAGTGGGGAGGTCCAGTTCTACAGCAACGCCTTTGACCGGGCCACGGCCGGGCAGACTGGTTCGACCGGCCTGACCACCGCTGGTTTTGAGCCAAACCTCAAGGATTCGCACTACTACTTCTTGACGGAAACGCCCTTGTTCAGTGACGCGGCCTGCACGGTGGCGGCCACTACCGCCATCCAGCCTGGGACGCCCTATTACTTTGCCCACAGCTACTACCAGGGCCTCGGGGCGGCGCAAACCAGTTGCGTCGAGTTGGCGCCGGAGGCGGCTGAGTTGACGGCCTTCACCGGCGGTGATACCACCGCCCAAGGTGTGTCGCTACATGGGGACTCCACCTTGTGGATCAACCAGCAGACCAAACATGTCACGCAGGTGGAGGACTTCTACCGTGGCAAGGACGCCAACCCCACCGGGACGGCCGCCACCGCCATTGTGCCGGCCGCCTGGGATGGCACCAACCTGGTGGCGGCGACCGCCGTGACGGTTCACCTGGGCAACAACGGCCGGTTGGCCGTCGCGCCCCAGACGGAGCCGTCCACGGCGCCGCCCACACCATCGACATCGGCCCCGTCCACCACCGAGCCGCCACAGCCATCAAGCAGCCCGGCCAGTCCCAGCGCCACCGAGCCGGCGCCATCCAAGTCCGGCTCGTTCGTGCCGGCCGGCTCGCTGCCCATCACCGGCGCCGAGGTGTCCGGCCAGCTCTGGCTGATGAGCCTGGCTCTGCTGGCCGGCCTGATGGCGTTGGCGGTCTCCACCCGCTACCGCCGCCTGGTGCGCTACGAACCGAAGCACCGCGCCTAGCCAGCAACTCTCCGGGTCTCGTCACTCGGGGACGGGTCCCAGGTGACGA
>JAISTN010000373.1 GCA_031272565.1 Bifidobacteriaceae bacterium | reverse complement strand
CTGCTGGAAATGGACGTGGTGTCCATCCCCACCTATGACGGCTTCCAGGCCGCCGCCACCGCACTGCGGATGACCCTGCGGATCACCGGCCGGCGCACGGTCTTGGTGTCCCAGGCGATCAGCCCGCGCAAGCGGCGCCGGGTAGAGGCCTACCTGGCAGATGCCGCCCAAGTCCAGCCGTTGCCGTGCGACCCGGCCACCGGGCAGGTCGACATCGGCGGCCTGCGGCAAGCCCTGAACGGCGGGGTGGCCGGGGTCTACACGGAAAGCCCCAACGCGCTGGGCGTAGTGGAAACAGAACTGGCCCAGGTGGCGGAACTGTGCCACCGCCAGGGCGCGCTGCTGGTGGTAGGCACGGAACCGGCCGCGCTGGGGTACTTGCCATCGCCAGCCAGCGCCGGCGCGGACATTCTGTGCGGCGACATTCAAGCGCTCGGCTTGGGCCTGCAGTTTGGCGGCAACCATGGTGGCTTCATCGCGGTCCATGACGAGCCGGCCTTCGTCTTTGAACTGCCCACCCGGCTGTTTGGGCTGGCCCCCACCACCCAGGCAGATGAGATCGGTTTTGCCGATGTGGCCTATGAGAGGACCTCGTTGGCCCGGCGTGAAGAAGGCGTCGAATGGGTTGGCACCGCCGCGGCGCTGGGCGGCATCACGGCGGCCGTCTACCTGTCGCTGCTGGGGCCGGATGGGCTGGCCGAGTTGGGCGAATCGGTCGCCGCGCTGACGGCCTATGCCATTGAACAGCTATCACAGGTGCCGGGGGTGCAAGTGCCGTTCGCGGGCTCGCCGCACTGGCGGGAGTTCGCCGTCCGCTACCCGGTGCCGCCGGAGGCCGTCAACCGGATGCTGCGGGCGGACGGCATCTTTGGCGGCGTGGGCCCAGAGCACGTGCCAGTCTTGTCTGGCCACACTTCGCTGCTGGCGGTGACAGAGGTTCACACCAGGGCCGATGTCGATCTGTTGGCCGGGGCGTTGCGGAGGGTACTAGCATGACAGCACCCAATCAGATGCGCCGGCTGACCGGCCAGGCCGGCCCGGCGGCGGCCCGGAACTATCACGCGCCGCGCTGGAACGAACCGTTGATCTTCGCGTTGGACACTCCTGGCGGTCGCGGCGTGATCCCCCCGCCGGCCCCGCCGGAACTGCGCCAACGCCTGGCCGGTACACCCATCGCGGCGGCCCGCCGCACCACCCCGGTGGACTTGCCCCGGGTCAACCAACCCCAGGTGTTGCGGCACTTCCTGCGCTTGTCGCAGGAAACGTTGGGGGCGGACCTGAACGTCGACATTGGCCAGGGGACCTGCACCATGAAATACAGCCCCAAGGTGCATGAGGCGTTTGTGGCGGAGCCAGGCCTGGCCCAGGCCCACCCCTGGCAGGAGGCGGAGACGGTTCAGGGCCTGCTGCGGATCATTGCCGAACTGGAGTCCTACCTGGCGGAGATCACCGGCATGGGCGCCGTTTGCCTGCAACCCGGGGCCGGGTCGATGGCGATCTACACCAACGTCAAGATCGTCGCCGCCTACCACCAGGCCCGCGGCGATCAGCCGCGGGACGAGGTCATCACCACCATCTTTTCTCACCCCACCAATGCGGCGGCCGCCCGGACGGCCGGCTACCGGGTGGTGACGCTGCAACCTGGGCCGGAGGGCTTTGTGCCGCTCAGCGCCTTCCAGCAGGTGCTGAGTTCACGCACGGCGGCCATCTTGGTGACCAACCCGGAAGACACCGGGGTGTTCAACCCGCAGATGAAGCAGATTGTGCAGGCGGCCCACCAGGTGGGTGCGCTGACGGTCTACGACCAGGCCAACGCCAACGGCTTGCTGGGCATTGCCCGGGCCGGTGACGCCGGCTTCGACCTGGGCCAGCTCAACCTGCACAAGACCTTCTCCACGCCCCACGGCGGCGGTGGCCCTGCCACCGGGGCGATCCTGGCCAGCCGGGCCCTGGCCGAATTCCTGCCCGGCCCGCGGGTGGTGCTGGAAGCAGACGGCCGCTACCGCTGGGCGGAGCAGGGCCCCTGGGCGGTGGCGCCGGTCCACCCGGCCCACGGCGTGATGGGCAACCTGGTGCGGGCCTACGCCTGGATCAGGGCGTTGGGACCGGAAGGGCTGCGCCAAGTGGCGGAGACGGCGGTGCTGAACAACAACTACATCATGACCCGCTTGACGGAGATCGACGGCGTGGAGCCGTCCTATGTGGGGCCCCGGCTGCGGCCAATCGAGCAGGTGCGTTATTCGTGGCAGGGCTTAACCGAGGCCACGGGTATCACGTCCGGCGAGTTGGGCCAGCGGATGGCGGACTACGGCTTCCACTACTGGACTTCGCACCACCCCTATGTGGTGCCCCAGCCGGCCACCATCGAACCGACCGAGTCCTACACCAAGGCCGAACTGGACGAATACGTGGCGGCGTTGAAACTGACGGCCCGTGAGGCCCACGCCAATCCCCGCTCGGTGCGCGGGGCACCCCACCGGTCATCGATCCACCAGGTGGATCCGGAAGCGATGAGCGACCCGGACACGTGGGCCACCTCGTGGCGGGCCTACCGGCGCAAGTACCTGGGCCAGGGCGAACCGGTGCCGCCGCATTGGCAACCCGGCCCGGACACCCCGGCCAAGCCGCGCCCCCCCAAGGCCTTCC
>JAISTN010000370.1 GCA_031272565.1 Bifidobacteriaceae bacterium | reverse complement strand
TCCGGCAAGTCCAGCAGGGTTGGCCGGGCGGGCCCAGGTCCAGGGGGCACACCCCTTCCCCGCCGGGTCCGCCCGGGGGGGACGGGACCCCGGTGACGACACCCGCCCGCGGCGCCGGCGGACGGGGACACGGCCCGGTGACGCTCGCCCCCTGGTTCACCGGGGTTGCAGGCGGCGGGGCAAACCTGATAGACTAGAACACACGTTGGCGCAAAAGGACTAGGACATGCAGATCGATGAAGCTATCACAGGGATTGAACAGATCCTTGACGCCATCGACTTGGACTCCTACCACCTGGGGACTGATAAGAACCGGGTCGACTGGGCGACCGCCCTGGTAGGACTCGGTAACCGGCTCCAGGCTTACGGTTCACACCTGGCTGCTAAGACCGACCAGGACTATTCGTGTAGCGACGCCACCGGCCTGGATATGGCCTCCTGGCTGGCCCAGCAACACCAGTTGACGCGCCGTCAAGCGTTGAGGATCGTTCAAGGCGGCCGGCAGTTGACCGGCCTGCCCGCCTTGGAGCAAGCCACCCTGGAAGGCCAGGTGAACTTGGATCAGGCCCGGGTGATTGCCCGGCACCTGGGTGTGATGCGCCCGGACTTGACCGTGGAACTGTTCGATCAGGCTGAACAAACCTTGATCCAGCAGGCGCAAGAGTTTGATGCCTGCTATTTGGACAAGATCGCTTCGCATTTGGTGCAACAGATCGACCCGGCTAGGGCTGAACAGGCCGCGGAACAGAAAGCCGCCGCGGATCATGCCCGGGCAACCCGGGGCCGGTTCCTCAGGTTGACTCCCTCCCCGGATGGGCAGTTGTTGATCGATGGGGCGTTGCCGGCCGTGGAGGGTGAAGCGTTGCGCCAGTTGGTGGTCGCTAACGCCCGGAACTGTCGTGACCTGTATGTGAAGAACAAGCCGGCTGGGTTGGTTGAACCCGGCCCAGCACCGTCGATGTTGCAGTGGCAAGCTGACGGGCTCATCATGATTGTGGAACAGGCGTTAGCGAAGGGTCGGGTGCCTCGGTTGGGGGCGGACCGGCCGAGGATCACTGTGACTATCGGGTACGACAAGCTGTTGGGTGATCTGCGGGGTGCACGTCTGGTGGCAACTGGGGTCAGGTTGGAGGCTCATCAGGCGCGGGTGTTGGCGTGTGATGCTGGGATCTTGCCGGTGGTGTTGGGTGGCGGGTCGCAGATACTGGATGTGGGGCGTGAGGAACGTTGGGTGACGCCCCAGTTGCGGCGGGCTTTGGATGTGCGCGATGGGGGTTGTGTGTTTCCGGGTTGTGATCGGAAAGCTGAGGTGTCGCAGGCGCATCATATCCGGCCGTGGTGGGATGGGGGTTCGACTGGTTTGGGTAATCTGGTTTATCTGTGCAGTGTGCATCATCCGATGGTGGAGCCGGTCCGGGGTGCCCCGCCGGGGGCAAGGTGGGAGGTGCGGTTGAGGCCGGATGGGTTGCCGGAGACTATCCCGCCGTACCGGGTTGACCCGGATCGTAAACCCTTGTTGCATCAACGCCACCTGATACGGCTACGCACCTAGACGCCAACCCGCCCCAGGAATGAAACCTGTTGTCGACGCCGATTGAATACTGACCTCCGTGCGCCGATTGAGTCTTGACCCCCTGCGCCTGCCTTGCCACGTGCCCACACCCTGGCTCATTGGCGGGGTGGAGTCCGCTGTCCAGGCCGCTGTTGGGGTCGGTCTGTTGATGGCCGTATTGGGGTGTGTCCTAGGTGGTCACAGCCTCAAGAGTCGTCACCTGGGACCCGTCTCCGAGTGACGAACCCCCGCGAGAAGAGTCGTCACCTGGGACCCGTCCCCGGGTGACCAACGGCGGATGCGGGGACACCAAGACACTGGGGCAGCGCAGGTTGGGACGGTAGGGCCTCCGAGCGGGAGAGGGTGGCTGCTGCTAGGCTCTGAATGTCGGCTTTCAGACCCAAAGGCCGGCGCTCAAATCAAATATCCGTTCTTCGCCCCGAAGGATTCCCCATGAAGGCTCAAAGCCAATCCCGAAGGCGGCGCACTGCCGCTGCCCTTGCAATTGCCATGGCCGCCACCCTGGCGGCCCTCGCACCAACCGCGGCCCAGGCCGCCGGCACGGTCGGTTTCAACCCGGCCAACGACATCAACCTGGCCTACACGGCCAGCACCGCCACGGTTGGCGTCACCACGTCCTGCAAGTCCTGGACCGTAGAAGACGACCAACTGTGGCTGTCGGTCACACCGACATCGGGCACCGCCGACAGGTCGATCACCATCCGGGCCCAAGCCAGCACCGAGAGCCACGAAAGGAGCGGCTACGTCACCCTGAAGGGTTGCGACACCAGCACCTACCTCGAGGTGACCCAGGCGCCGAAGCCGACACTGGCCTTCGAGCCGTCAACCTTGGCGGTTGGGCCGGCCGGCACGTCACAGTATGTCTTCTTGACGACAACCGGCAACTGGTCAATCTCGATCCCGGCGGCCGCCCGGAGTTGGCTGACGGCATCGAACACATCCGGTGACGTTGACGACGACAACTTCCGGCTCACTGTCGCAGCCAACACTGGCGCCCAACGCACAGCCACCATCACCGCCACGTCTGGCACGCTGCGGGCCACGCTGCAGGTGACGCAGGCAGCCCAGCAGCTTTCGGTCACGCCTACCACCTGGAACGTGCCGGCCGGTGGCGCCTCCAGCTACCTGACCGTGGAAACCAACCTGGCCACCTGGAACTACAGCAGTTCGGCCTCCTGGATCACCGTCACCAAGCCCACCGACACCCTGGCCAATGAGGCCAAGGTGACGGTGCAGGCCAACACCACGGCCGCCAAGCGCACCGGTACGGTCACCATCACCGCCGGCAACCAGAGCAAGCAGATCGCCATCACCCAAGCGGTCGGCGCCATCACGGTCAGCCCGGCCACCTGGTCGCCCGCCTGGACGGGAGCCTCGGCCGCCTTCACGGTCAGTTCCACCGCCGGCACCTGGCAGGTGGCGGATGGAAGCGGCTGGCCCACCTGGCTGAAGGCCGAATGGGACCGCACCCGCAGCGCCGGTGCCAGCACCCTGGTGCTGACCGCCGCCCGCAACGAGGGTGCCGCCCGGAGCTACACCGTCAACCTGACCAACGGCAGCTTGACCGGCACCATCAAGGTGACACAGGCGGCCGCGGCTGCCGCCACTTTGACCGTCTCGACCACCACCTGGGCGGCGCCATACGAACTCAGCTCCTGGTACATCACTGTGACCACGAACCGCTACAACTACACCGTGACGTCCGACCAGTCCTGGCTGGTGGCTGAACGGTGGAGCCGTGACCAGGGCAACGTCATCTCGTTGGCAGTCGATGCCAACCACACCACCGCCACACGCAAGGGCACCGTCACCATTACCGCCGGCAACGTCAGCCGGAAAGTGACCGTCACCCAGGCGGCGGGTCCAGCGCAGGCCGAAGGCTTCAACTACTACCCGTTCGAAATGCAGTCCGCGGCGGGCAGCAGCACCTGGCCGTGCGGCTTCTGGGGGCCTTACCCCACGGCGAAGGCGACCACCAGTGGAAGCTGGCTGACCGCCAAGTTGATTTCGCCGGCCAGCCCGCCCTACGAAGAATGCCAGATCACCTTCACTGCCAACACCGGCGCTGTCCGGTGGGCCAACCTGACCACCCGCGTTGGCACCAAGGTGATCGCCACGGCGGCCATTTCACAAAACGGCGTGGGCTCAATCACGGCCAGTGGCGGCCTGACCTGGGCGGCGCCCGCCGCGGGCGGCTCGACCAGTAAGACCGTCACCGTGGTGCCGCAATACGAAGCCAGCCTGGCTTGGTCCGCCACGTCGGATTCTTCGTGGCTCCACGCCACCTCCAGCGGCATGAGCGGCCAGCCGGTCGTGATCGCGGCCGATTCCAACGCGGGCGGAGGCATCCGGACCGGCCGCATCACGCTGGCCCCGGAGCCGGGCTTCACCTGGTCAGGCCGGCCCACGGTCCAAATCGTGGTGACCCAAGCGGCCGGCTCCCTGAGCCTCAGCCCGGCCTCCTGGAGCCCAGCCTGGAACGGCGCCACCACCAGCGTGCAGGTGACCGCCAGCAAGGCGGGCGCCGGTGCGTTCGCCGTCAATACGTCCACCGTGCCTAGCTGGATCACGTATGAGGTGGGCCAGGCCGTGTCCGGTGACCGGATTGTGTTCACAGCCGCCCGCAACACGGGGGCGGCCCGCAGCGCCAGCATCCGTATCACCATGGGTTCGGTGCAGCAGGTCTTTACCGTCAACCAGCCCGCGGCGGCGGCACCGACACTGAGCTTGTCGAACTCCACCTTCGCGGCGCCGATGGGCGCGGCCCAGCTTACTGTCACGGTCACCACCAACCAGCCGACCTACACCTACTCCACGGATGCCAGTAGCTGGATTACGCTGAGTCGGTTTGGGATGGGCGTGTCGATCTGCGCCTACCCCAACCCGACGGCGGCCACCCGGGTGGGCCACGTGACTGTGACTGTCGGTACCGGGGCCGCCGCCGTGTCGAAGACCATCACCGTAACGCAGGCCGCCGGTCCAGCTCCTGGCCAAAGCGGCTCTTGGGCCATCCAAGAGCCAGTCCAGTTTTCTGCGTCTGGTTACACCCAGGGCTACTACTGCGAGTTGAGCACCCTCAGTTCGCTGACCATTACCGACAACGCCGCTTGGGTGACG
>JAISTN010000345.1 GCA_031272565.1 Bifidobacteriaceae bacterium | reverse complement strand
TGATGGTCTCGCCTTCTGCCAGCGGACGGTTCGGCTGGCAGCTCCACGAACCATTGGCCTGGGTGGTCGCGGTGCAAAGGGTGTTGCCGGCCGAATCCTTGACCGTCACCGGCCGGTTGGCCAGCGGCTGGCCTTCATCGGAGGCGGTGCCGCTCACGGTGGTGTCGCCCGTCTTGGGCTCCGGGGAAATGTTGACCACCGGGTCGGAACCATCCACGGTTGCCGTGACCGGGGTGGAAGGACCGGTTTGGTCGGCCGGATCGTCCGCCGTGACCGAAACCGTCTCGCCTTCCTCCAGTGTCCGGTTAGGCGTGCAACTGAAGGTGCCGTCCGCGGCCGTGGTGGTGGTGCACAGCGTGTTGCCGCTGCCGTCCTTGACAACCACTTCCGCGTTGGGGACCGGCTCCGTCCCATCTTGGGTCACCTTGCCGGTGATGGGCGCGCCGCCCGGCTCCACCTGGGTGCCCGGCTTGGACGGGTTGGTGTCATCAATCGCAACCAGCGGCGGGACCAGGTCTGGCGGCAGAACCGTCTTGGTGTCCGTGGCCGTGCCAGCCAGGGAATCCGGGTAGGTGCCCGGCCCAAACACCGGCGGGAAGTCGGTGGCCGGGTTGTTCTTGACCTGGTAGGTGATGACTTCACCGTCATTCAACCGCCTGGTGGCGCAACTGAAGGTGCCATCAGCGGCCGAGGTCGCGGTGCACAGCGTGTTGCCGCTGCTGTCCTTGACCGTCACGCGCCCGCCCTCATAGACGGAGGCGGCGCCGCCGGAGGCAACATCGTCTTGGGTCCGCTGGCGCACGATGCCGCTCACGGTGGTGTCGCCATCGCGCGGCGGGTCGGCCTCAATGGATGGCGTGGGGAACACCTTTTCCGCCGCGGGCGCCGCGGGGAACCGGACCGGTGCGCCGGTGCTGTCGGAATACTCGGGGTAGTCCAGGGTGACGTACCACTGCTGGCCCACCACGGAACTGCCACAGCTATAGGCGCCGGTGCTGGTGGTGGTGGCTTCACAGATGATCGAATTGTCGGCAGCGTTCATGACGTGCACCAACGCGCCGCTCACACCCTGGCGGGTGGAAATGTTTTGGACCGAACCGCGGAACGGCTGAGTGTCATAGGAGGTAACGGTGCTGACCGCTACCTTGACCGGGTCGGCCTTGGCCGGGCCGGCGGCGGCATACAGTCCGCCAACGCCCAATGACAGGGCGGCCACGCCGGCCAGAGACCGCCATAGCCACCTCCCTGCCCGGCTGCTAGAGCGCCCCCGCGACGTCATCTTTGACGAGGGGGTGGAGACGTTGGGGAAGGGAATACGGGAGGGTGACATATCCTAGGCTCTCTCTCAGTGTCGGGAAGACCGCTGTGTGTGTTGACCCGTAGCGACCGCAACAAGGCACGGCGCAGCCTGGGTCTACACCCTCGCAAAGCTTACGGCCATGTGACCTAGGTCACAGGGCCTTGAGTCCCAACACGCCGGAATTTGCCTAAACGAAACAATCTCATCCGCTCTGACCTGCGGAAACGCTAATCGACCGGTTAGGTAGAAACACAACTTCGACCGGAATATGGTCGGAAGCCCCACTGCGTTTGCGCTGGTCACGAGCCATCTGCACAGCCGCCACGCCCGCTGTCAGGGCCGGTGAACACCAGGCGAAGTCGATCCGCATGCCCTGGTTCCGGCGGAACCGCAGTTGCTGGTAGTCCCAGTAGGTGTAGGTGTGCGGCTGCGGCAAGAATTGCCTGGTCACCTCGCTGTAGCCAGCCCCGGCAAAGGCCTGAAAGGCCGCCCGTTCCGGGGCGGACACGTGCGTGGCCCCGTCAAAGGCCGCCATGTCCCACACGTCGGTGTCCAGCGGCACCACGTTCCAATCACCCACCAGAGCCACCAGCGCGTCCGGGTCATCCGCCAACCAGCCCGCCGCCGCCTGGCGCAACCGCTCCAGGAAGGCCAGCTTGTAAACCATGTGGGGGTCCTCCAAGGACCGGCCGTGGGGCACATAAAGGCTCCAGATCCGCACCCCGCCACAGGTGGCGCCCAACGCCCGGGCTTCCACCACCGGCTCTTGCCCGGGTTTGCCAAAGGCGGGCTGCCCGGGGAAGCCCGGTGCGACATCGGCCAGGCCCACCCGCGAGGCAATGGCCACGCCATTCCATTGATTCAAACCCCAGTGAGCCACCTGGTAACCGGCCGCCTGGAACGGTTCCTCGGGGAAAGCGGCATCCTTGACCTTGGTTTCCTGTAGCGCCAAGACATCCACCTGGCTCTCCGCCAGGTAGTCCAGCACGGCCTGCAACCGGGCCCGCACGGAGTTGATGTTCCAGGTCGCAATCTTCACCCGCCCAACGCTAGCCGCCCCGGCCCCCGCTTGGCATGGCAAGGCGGTTGGCGCCTCTCCCTGCCAGGCTGGGAAGCGGCACCTCGCGGATCCCAGGCGCGAGCGGCATCGGCCACCCACTGACGGCGGCCGATGCCGGTCAAGACCTGGTGGTCAAAGTGTCGGTTTCGCCGCCCGGTCATCAACCGGTGGTGAAGTACTCCAACCACCGACTGGCTGCCCCGGGGTGACCGACACCTATACCCTTCTTCTATGGGCACTGCTTTGGTCACCGGGGCCAGTTCGGGGTTGGGAGTGGAGTTCGCCTGGCAACTGGCGACGGCCCGGCACGGGCTGGTGCTGGTGGCGCGGGACCAAGCCCGGCTGGACCGGCTGGCGGCCCGCATCCGGTCGGCGGCCGGCGTTGACGTGGAGGTGCTGCCGGCTGATCTGGCGGTGCCCAGTGACGTGGCCCAAGTTACGGCCCGCCTAGCGGCCAGTGTCCGCCCGGTTGGCCTGTTGGTGAACAACGCCGGCTACGGCCTGGGCGAACCCTTCCTGGAAACCGCCATTGAACAGCAGGCCGACCTGGAAGCGGTCATGGTGCACGCCGTCATGGTGCTGTCCCACGCCGCCGCCCGCGCCATGGTGCCACGCGGCCGTGGCGCCATTCTGAATGTGTCATCGATCGCCGCCTACACCGCCGGCACCTATTCGGCCCACAAAGCCTGGGTCAAGACCTTCACCGAGGGTCTAGCCCAAGAATTAAGGGGTACCGGCGTCACCGCCACCGCCCTGCTGCCCGGCCTGGTCCGGACCGAGTTTCACCAGCGGGCCGGCCTGGACTACAGCCACTACCCGGCCTGCGTTTGGCTGAAGCCGCGCCCGGTGGTGGCCCGGGCCCTGGCGGATGTGCGGCGCGGCGCGGTCCTGTCGACGCCATCGGCCAGG
>JAISTN010000182.1 GCA_031272565.1 Bifidobacteriaceae bacterium | reverse complement strand
CTCTACGCCGTCCAGTTGGGGCCAGTGCTGGGCTTCAAGGGCTGGCGCCGCCTGTTGGCCGCCCAGTTCACCATCGACGAATCAACCGCGGTGGCCCTGGCCCAGCCCACCCAGGCCGCCAAACGGACCGGCTTTTGGTGGGCCGGCCTGGGGGTATGGGTCGGCTGGAACAGCCTGACCCTGGTGGGCGCCTTGGCCGGGGATGCCATGGGGGACCCGAAAGCTTGGGGCCTGGATGCCGCCGCCGCGGCGGCCTTCCTGGGCCTACTGTGGCCGCGGCTGGCCCCCCGTGAAGCCCAAGTGACAGCCGCCTTGGCGGTCGCCATCGCCCTAGCCTTGACGCCCTTTGTCACCCCGGGCGTGCCCGTGCTGTTGGCCTCACTGGCAGCCCTGGCGGTGGGCCTGTGGCCCACCCGGACACAGCCGGAACGGCCCCTCCTGGCGGGGGGTGAAGCGGCGTGACGGCCTCAGCCTTGTGGATCACCGTTCTGGCCGGCACCGCCGCCTGCCTGGGCCTGAAGGTGGCCGGCACCTATGTGCCGCGCACCTGGCTGGAGAAACCCCGCGTCAGCCGGGTGATGGGCTTGGCCACGGTGGCCCTGCTGGCCGCCCTGTGCGGCGTGCAGGCCACCGCGCAGGACCAGGGGCTACACCCGGACGCTCGCCTGGCCGCCCTGGCGGTGGCGGCCGTGGCGCTGTGGCGCCGGGCGCCGTTCATTCTGGTGGTCATCCTGGCGGCGGCCACCGCCGCCGGCCTGCGCGCGCTCGGCTGGTCCTGACTTCACGCGGCGCCACCGGGCATTGGGCTGGGGCGGCCGGCCCCCTCCTGACCGGCCGGCCCCAGCACCTGTCCTTGCGGAGCCGCTATTCGGCAGCCACCGTGATATGGGCGGAGTACTTCACAATCACACCCCAAGGCCCCACCAGGCTGACCTTGCAGACCAGGTCCTGCCCGGCATCGGCCGCCACCGGCGTGTAGACCCCGTGGGCCAAGGCCCCAGTCACCGCTCTGGTGCCACGGAACCACTGGTAGGTCAACGTGCCATCAGCCGGGCCGTACATGACCACGGCCGCAATGGTGCGGTTAACGGCTGGCAGGCCATTGATGACCACACTGGTGATGCCGGGCACCACCACGTGGTTGGTGTACTTGACCAGCGCGGTTTCGCCAGCCTTGGAGACGGTCACCTTGACCACAATGTCCTTGGTGGCATCGGACGCCACCGGGGTGTAGCTAGGCCCGGTCACACCGGCGATCAAGCTGGTCCCCCGGTACCACTGGTAGGTCACCTGGGCGTCCTGCGGCGTGTAGACCGCCGTCACCTGCAGCACCGTGCCCACCGCGCCGGTACCGGACAGCACCGCCGTGGTCAACGTGGGCGGTTGGTCGATCACCAGGTGGTTGGAGTACTTGAAGACTTCGCCGCCGGCGCTGGTGGCCCAGACCTTGACCACCAGGTCCTGGCCGGCATCGGCCGCCTGGACCACATACTGGGCCTGTCCGGAACGGGCTGTCACCGCCTTGGTGCCGCGGAACCACTGATAGGACAATTGCGCATCGGCCGGGGTAGGCGCCGCCGAAACAGCCAGCGTGTTGCCCACCTTGGGTATGCCCTGCAGGAGCGGCTGCGTCAACGTGGGCGGCTGAGGCGCCGTCACGGTGATGTCGACTGCGCCCAGGATCTGGGTGGTGCAGCAGCCAAAGGACCAGCCTTCGCCCTGCACCCGGTAGGTCCCGGTCAGGCCGGCCGGCGGGTTGACAGTGAACAGCGCCTGGTCGTAGCTGAACGACACCCAGTCCAAGGGGTCCACCTGGGGCAGCAGGTAGTAGGTGTTGCCAATCCCCAAAGCCTCAAACTCGCGGTAGGTGCCGGCCTCCACCGTGATGGCGTTGAAGCCGTTCAGGTTGACCGGCTCCAGGGCCCGCACCTCCAAGGTGTAGGTCGCCGCCGCCGGGCCCTGCGGGTCAAGCGCAATCACGTGGACCTTGTAAGACCCGGACGGTTCAACCGTGGTGGGTGTGGCCTTGACCCGGCCGGTCGCCTGGTCGATGGTGACCCAGGACGGCACCTGGTCTTCCCCACCCACCAGGTCGTAGGAAACGCTGTGGCCGGCTGGCGCCCCCACGTCCGCCTGCCAGGAGTTGACCTGACTGGTAGAACCCTTCAGGATGGCGCCCGGCTGGTTGTAGAACACCACGCCCGTCACCGGCAACACGCGGACGCGGACAGTCACCCACAGCGCCATCGCCGGGCAAGCCACAGTGGGCTGGCAGGCCTTGCCGGAACTAAGCGTCAAGGTCACCAGTTGGCCGGCCAGTGCAGTGGGCGGTTCGACCGTGACTATGCCCTTGGACCCAACCGTGGCCGGTTCGTTGGTCCACCAACTGGGACTTGGATCAGTACTGGTGAAATAGGGCACATCCCAGTCCTTGAACGGCCATTGCAGGCGGGTGGCCTGGCCCGGCGCCACCGTCAGGTCAAACACCGCACTGTAGTCATACCCATTGAAAGTAGTGGGGTTGAACTCGATCAGCGGCAGGTCCGGGTCATATGGAGTGTCGATGGTGACGAAGAGTTTGAGGTCCGCCAGGGCAGTGTCGCCGGTGTAGTAGTCATAAGAACCCTGGTAGGTGCCATCGATCGCGTTCAGGGGCGGGTCTAGTGTCAGCAAGCCATCCCGGGTCAGGGTGGCCCAGGTGATGTAGGGCCACCGGTTGAGGTTCAGGTACCAACTGTCGCTCACGGAGCCCAACTGGTACTGCGTGGTGACGCCGGCCACGGCCGTCAGGCGAATCCCCCAGCCAGTGTCAGGATCATTGGTTGGAGCCGGGGCGTAGGTCACGTTGCGGACATCAAAGCCCACCGCCGTGACCTGCACCACGGCCGTGCCCTGGTAGATGTAGGCCGTCGCGATGGCCATGAAGACACCCTGGGCGTCATCGGGCCCAGGTGCGGCGGTCACCAGACCGGTCGTCTGGTCGATGGTGACCCAGTCCGGCAGGTCCGCGTTGCCGGTCAAAGCCCAGGTGACCGGGTTGCCGCCGGCCCCCACCACTTGGAGTTGACCCGTCTTGGGGTGGGTTGGATCGGGTGCCAGGACCGTGAAGTCCTTCACAATCTCCGGTTCCGCCACCACCTGAACCGCCACCGACAAGGCGCCCTCGCTGCGGGTTTCGCCCAGTAGGCAATCGAAGCGGAAGGTCTGCCCGGCCGTGCCGGCCGGCGCGGCTGCCGTAATGACGCCATCGGCGATAGTGAACCAGTCCGGCTGGTTGGTGCAGGTCGGCTCCAGTGGGGCGGAGTCCCAGGCCCACTGTTCGGGCGTGCCGGCCACGACCTTGACGGCCATGGAGAAATCTGGCCCCGGCTGGATCGGGTAGATGGGGGCCGGTGGCAAGGCGGTGGCGGCCGGGGCTGGTTCGGCGCCGGCCATCTGGCCGGGGATGAGCACCAGACCGCCCAGGGTCAACGCGGCGGCAAGGGTGGTGGTAAGAGCTTTGGTTAGACGAGTGCGACGCATGGGGAGGGCTTTCCGTGAGAGGGGAGAACGCGAGATGTGGGGTCCAGACCGCCCTGGGCCTGACCGGCCGGGACCCGGTTATTGCTGGCCACACTACGGCCTGGGGGAACGCCGGAACCAGGACAAGACCCCGGCAATTAGGGAGAAGTACTTAGCGGGTAGTGGGCGCCGAAACTGCCGAATCATCGAAAGGCCCCCCACGCGTTTGACCGTGCTACCGCCTAACCGAAGAGGAGAAGGCTGTGCCGACGCATGGGGGGCCTTCCGGTGAGGCATTGCCGCCTGCCACAGTACGGCTCAAGGTGGGCGCCGGATGCCCAGTTTGGCGCCGCGCGGCCGGCCACGAAACCTGGCACCGGCGGTGTCCAGCGGCCCCCGATGCCCGATGCCGCCCCCAACTGCCATTTCAGTCCCGGCCGGGGTTGGGGGTGGCCCAGGCGGGCGGGCCGATGCCGGAAATTATTCGTCCGCTGGGGGCCCGAATTGCCTAGGCAGAAACACTCACCGCCAGACAAGACACAGCGGGGGCTGGGGTACGGGGGTTCCCCAGCCCCCGCTGGGGCTGGTTTCAGACGGCACCTCCTAGGCGGCCCGGAACACCGCCGGCTGCGGCGACCCTTCCGCCTCCAGACCATTCAGGTAGGCGCTGACCGCAAAGGTGCCGGCCACGGTGGACGTGAACTCGACATACGCCACACCGTCCGCGCCGGTGGTGGCCGTCGCGGTGCTGGGGTTGGCCCAGTCCAGGCCATAGGTGAAGACCACCTCATGGCCCGCTTCCGGGGTGCCCTGTTTGTTCTTGACCAGCACCTGGGCCCGGTGCACTTCAACCCCGTCAGCCAACTTGGTGGCGCCGCCGGCCGCCGTCGGCACGGTCAGCACCACCGAATAGCCCAGGGTGGGCGGCACGATGAAGACCGCCCGGGCCTGGCCGTTGGTGGCGGTGGTGGTGGTCTCGGCCGCGTCCTTGACCAGCAGGATCTGCTCGCCACCCACCCGGGCCTTGACCGTGTAGGTGCCAAGCTGACGGGAGGTGACGGCGAATTCGGCCACGCCGCCCACCGTGGTGCGGATCTGCTGGCCGGTCGGCTCCGCGCCGGCCGCCACGCTGAACGTCACCTCGGTGCCGTCGGCCACCGGGTTGCCGGCCGCGTCGAACACCCGGGCCCGGATCACCTGGGTCTG
>JAISTN010000057.1 GCA_031272565.1 Bifidobacteriaceae bacterium | reverse complement strand
CGGGAAGACGGCGTGGCGCTGTTGTTCATCAGCCACGACGTGTCGGTGGTGGGCGATATCTGCGACCGGGTGATGGTGATGTACGCCGGGCGGATCGTGGAGACCCTGCCGGTGGCCAGGCTCTATGGCGGCGCCGCTCACCCCTACACCCGGGCGTTGGTGGCGGCCGTGCCCACCATGGCGACCGACCTGGACCAGCCCTTGCCCACCCTTCCGGGCCGGCCGGGGGAACCGGCCGATTTCCCGCCGGGCTGTGCCTTTGCTGCCCGTTGTCCGCTGGCGGATGCCCGCTGCCGGGAGCAGGACCCGGCGTTGCAGCGGTGGCTGGATGGCCAGGTGGCCTGTTGGTGGCCGGCGGCGGTTGATGAGGCAGCCGGCGAGGGCACCGCCACCGCGGCCCCCGCGGCTGCGGGCCAACCTCACCTGGGGGCGGTGCCAACCGCCAAGCGGGCGGTCAAAGAGGCGGTGGAAACCACCCGGGTGGCGGCCAAGGAAGCGGTGGACCAGGCCAAGGCGGCGGCCCGGGACGCGGCCGGCCAGGCCCGCGAGGCGCTGCGCAGCGCGGCCGATCAATCCCGCCGGGCGGTGCTGGGAGACGGTGCGCCGGCCGGGCAAGAACCCGCTGGGCAAGAACCCGCTGGGCCGGCCGAACCAGCCGGCCCAGCCGACCCCGCCGGTCCGGCCAATCGGGCCGGCCCCGCCGGCCCCGGAGCCCCACGGGAGGCGCAGCCGTGAGCACCCTGCGCTTCGCCGACATGACCGTCCGGTTTGGCACCGGGCGGCACGCCATCACGGCCGTGGACGGTGTCAACCTGACGGTGCCGCATGGCACCGTGGTGGGCCTGGTGGGCGAATCCGGTTCCGGCAAGTCGACCTTGGCCCGGGCGGCGGTGGGCCTGGTGCCGGCCGCTGCCGGCAGCATCACCCTGGACGGGCGGCCGGTGCCGCGCAAGGGCACCGGGCGGCCCTTGCAGATGGTCTTCCAGGACCCCAACTCGTCGCTTGACCCGCGCATGACGGTCGGTGAGGCGATTGGCGAGATCACGCCGCGCGGCCTGACGGCGGCCGAACGCCAAGCAGATGTGGCCCGGCTGCTGGAACTGGTCCATCTGGACCCGGCCCGCGCCAGCGCCTACCCCGGCCAGTTATCCGGCGGCCAGCGCCAACGGGTGGCGCTGGCCCGCGCCTTGGCCGGGCGCCCCAGCGTGCTGATCGCGGATGAGATCACGTCCTCCTTGGACGTCTCGATCCAGGGGGCCGTGCTCAACCTGGTGCGGGAACTGCAGGCCGAACTGGACCTGACCATGCTGTTCATCAGCCACAACTTGGCCGTGGTGCGTTACGTGGCCAGCCGGGTGGCCGTCATGTGGCAGGGCCGGATTGTGGAAGAGGGCCCGGCGGACCAGGTGCTGGCTCAACCCTCGCACCCCTATACCAGCCGCTTGCTGGCGGCCATCCCAGGCAAAGGCGCCCGGGGTGGCCCAGCCAGCAAGCGGCACTGGACACCAACCAAACCAACCGAAGGAGAACCCAATGACTGACCGCCCCGCCATCGACGCCGCCCACTGGCAAGCACGGCTTGAGACACTGGCCAAGGACACCGGCGTGGTGGGCGCCGTCCTGGGCATCATGAGGCTGGATGGGGCCGGCGGCCCGGACGAAGTGGTGATTGTCACCACCGGCCGGCTGAACGCCAACACCGGCCGCGAGGTGACCGCAGACTCGCTCTTCCAGATCGGCTCCACCAGCAAGGTCTGGACCGCCACCGTGATCATGCAACTGGTCGAAGAAGGCAAGATTGAACTGGACCAACTGGTCAAGGACATCCTGCCGGACTTCAAGCTGAGCACCGAAGAACTGACCGACAAGCTGACTGTGCGCCACCTGCTGAACCACACCAGCGGCCTGGACGGCGACGTGTTCGTGGACACCGGCCGCGGCGATGACTGCCTGGAGAAGTACATGGGCGTGCTGGAGACGGCCGAGCAGATCTACCCGCTGGGGGCTACCTGGTCTTACTGCAACTCGGGCTTTTCGGTGCTGGGGCGGATCATCGAAGTGGTGACCGGCCAGGTGTGGGACGCCGCCATGAAGGAGCGGCTGTTCGCGCCGCTGGGGCTGACCCACACGGTGACGCTGCCGGAGGAGGCCCTGCTGTTTGACACCGCCGTGGGCCATGTGGTGGGCCTGCCTGAGCCGGTGGTGGCGCCGGTCTGGACGCTGCAACGCAACGCCGGCCCGGCCGGCCTGATCGTGGCCTCGATGGCGGACCACTTGGCCTTTGGCCGCATGCACCTGAAGAACGGCGAGGCGGCTGACGGCACCCGGATCATCGCAGAGGAAACGGCTGAACTGATGCACGCCTTCTCGGCCGAGGTGCCGGAGAAGTACCTGCTGGGTGACTCTTGGGGTCTGGGCGTGATCCGCTACGACTGGCACGGCGCTCGCGTCTACGGGCACGACGGCAACACGCTGGGCCAGGCAGCCTTCCTGCGCTTCTATCCGGCTGGCAACCTGGTGGTGGGCTTGTTGACCAACGACAATTCGGCCCATGCGCTGTACCAGGAGCTGTACGGCGAGGTGTTCCGTGAGGTGGCCGGCGTCGAGATCCAAGAGCCGCTGGTGGTGCCGCCGGAGGACGAGCGGCCGGCGCTGGACATCACGCCATGGCTGGGCACCTACGAGCGGGCCGGCGCCCGGATCGAACTGATCCAGGAGGAAGACGGGCCACACTTCAAGGCCACCCAGAAGGGCGAACTGGCCGAGTTGGAAGAAAACCCGGTGATGGAGTACGTCATGAAGCCGGTGCGGGAGGGCCTGTGGTCGGTCTACCTGTTGGAGATGAGCGTGGACGCGCCCGTTTGGCTGTACCAGTTGGACAACGGCGAGCGTTACGTCCACTTTGGCGGCCGGGCCACCCGCAAGGTCGCCTGATGCGGATCGCCGCGGTCACGGCACGGCGGGTAGCCGTGCCGTTGACCGAGCCGTTCGAGGTCTCGCTGGGGGTGATCGACACGGCCGACACGGTCTTTGTCCGTCTGGAGACCGATACCGGGCTGATCGGCTATGGCGAGGGCGCCGCCACCCCGTTCGTCACCGGCGAGACGGCCCAGACGGTGCTGGGCGCCATCGAGTTGTTCAAGCCGGCGCTGCTTGGTGCCAGCCCCTACGCCGTGGAGCCGTTGCACCGGGCCATGGACCGCTTGCTGGTGGGCAACGGTTCGGCCAAGGCGGCGGTTGACCTGGCCCTTTATGACCTGTTAGCGAAGGCCGCCGGGTTGCCGTTGTACCGCTACCTGGGCGGGACCGACGGCGTGGTGGAAACCGACATGACGATTGGCCTGATGGCGCCGGCCGCCATGGCGGCGCGGGCGGGGGAGTTGGTGGCCGCCGGTTACCGCCAGATCAAGGTTAAGGCGGGGGCCTGTGACGACCAGGACAGGCAGGCCATCCGGTTGATCCGGGAGGCGGCGCCGCAGGCCCACTTGAAGGTGGACGCCAACCAAGGCTGGAACCCGGCTCAGGCGTTGGCGTTGCTGCACTACTACACCGGCTTTGGGGTCGAATCGGTGGAGCAGCCGGTGCCCTACTGGGACCGGGACGGGTTGGCTTGGCTGCGGGCCCGTTCGCCCATTCCGGTGATGGCGGATGAAAGCTGCTTTACGCCGCACGATGCCGCCGCCCTGGTGCGCCATCAGGCGGTTGACCAGATCAACATCAAGTTGATGAAGTGCGGTGGCATCTACCCGGCGCTGCAGATCAACGCGGTGGCCCAGGCCGCTGGAGTCAGTTGCATGGTGGGCTGCATGCTGGAGTCGCGGTTGTCGATCGCCGCCGGCATGCACCTGGTGGCGGCCACGGCCAACATTGTCCAGGCGGACTTGGATTCGTTCAACGACTTCGACGATTCGTCCCTGGTGACGGGTGAGTGGCGTTTCACGCCACCATGCCTTGACTTGGGCGAGGCGCCTGGGATTGGCCTGGAACCGGTCTTCTGAATTGCGGGCGGCGGCCGCGGCCGGTGGCAGAATTGGGGCCATCGCGGCCAGTGGCCGCCGCCGCAAAGGAGCCTGCCCGTGACCCGTCCCGTCACCTTGTTTACCGGCCAGTGGGCCGATCTGCCATTCGAAGAGATCTGCCGCCTGGCCGCCGGCTGGGGCTATGACGGGTTGGAGATCGCCTGTTCCGGCGACCACCTGGACCCGTGGCGTGGCAGCGAAGACGACGCTTACATCAAGGACCGCCTGGCCGTCATGGAGCGCCACGGTCTGAAGGTCTACGCCATTTCTAACCATTTGACCGGGCAGTTGGTGTGTGACGACCC
>JAISTN010000044.1 GCA_031272565.1 Bifidobacteriaceae bacterium | reverse complement strand
ACGTCATCGGTGAAGGCGGCCGGGTGGGGCGAGGTGAAACGCAGGCGTTCAAGACCTGGTGTGCGGCCCACTGCCATCAGGAGTTTGCTGAATGCCCGGCGATCACCAAACTCGACGCCGTAGGAGTTGACGTTCTGGCCCAGTAAGGTCACTTCGATCGCGCCTTGGTCCACCACGGCCTGGACCTCAGCCAGGATGTCCTCCGGACGCCGGTCCCGTTCCCGGCCACGTAGGGATGGCACAATGCAGAACGTGCAGGTGTTATTGCAGCCTACCGAGATTGAAACCCAGGCGGCGTAGGCCGATTCGCGTTTGGTGGGCAGGGTCGAAGGAAAGACTGTGAGCGCTTCTTCAATTTCGACCTGGGCCGCCCGGTTGTGCCGGGCCCGTTCCAGCAGCACGGGCAACGCACCCAGGTTGTGCGTGCCGAAGACCACGTCCACCCAGGGAGCCTTGGCCACAATGCCGTCACGGTCCTGTTGCGCCAGGCATCCGCCCACCGCAATCTGCATGCCTGGCCGCTCCTGTTTGATCGCCCTGAGTTGACCCAGGTTGCCGTACAGGCGGGTAGCGGCGTTCTCGCGCACCGCGCAGGTGTTGAGGACCACCACGTCTGCCACCGGGATGCCCTCGGCGTGGATGGCCCCCTGGCCAGCGTGCCCGGCCGGGGCCGCTGCGGGCACGTAACCGGCGGCTTCCAGGACCCCTGCCATGTGCTCAGCATCGTGCACGTTCATCTGGCAACCCAAAGTTCGAATGGCGTAGGTGCGAGGCGCGGCGCTGGTGTCGGCGGTAGTGCTAGTACTAGTTGTCATGGCGCGGTCAAGCTTAGCGACAGTCAAGCTTGGCGACACCACGCTCCAAGACAGGGCAGGCGGCGCTCCTCAACTGGGTATTGGGCGGCGCCCCGGTTGCCGGGTGGCTGGAACGCGCCGCCACGACGCGAAACGGTGTGCTCCAGCGCGCCGCGGTGCGCCACGTGCGCCGCGGTGTGTCGCCACGCCGCCACCCCGGCCGCCGCTATGTCTCCCGTGCAGCGGCCAACGGCCTGACAACTGCCACAGCGAAACTGCCCCCAGTCCACATGTGACTGTCGCCTCGCTGTCGCCTCGCTGTCACCTCGAGGCGTTACGGCATCTACTCCAGGGTGACATCGACATGGGTCTCGCCTCCGGCCACAAGGGTGAAACAGGCCTTGCCGCCGGGGCCAGATACTTCGTAGTCGCCCAGGAAGCCGGTCACCAGGAACCGGCCCTCGCTGTCGGTCAACACCGTTGTGGGCTTGATCCACCAGTCGCCCTTGATCAGCTCAAGCATGGCCTGGTAGGAGGGCTTGGGCGTATTGTCCTCGCAGACCAGACCGATTGGTGCACCCAGCCAGGCTTCGGCATCGGACACCCCCCAGTAGGTGATGACCTGGACCGCCGGGTGGCCAACCAGGGACCTGTAGTGCCGGACCATCTCATCAGCCTGCCGCTCCAACCCGTCCGGTGTGGACGGCCAGGTTGGAATCTGGTAGTCGTTCAGGTCGACGATCTCTGGCGGCATCAGATGCCCCGAGACCAGCGATGATTCGGTCATGTGGATCGGCAGCCCGTAGCGAGCAAACCGGTCCACAGTCTTGAGCATGTTCTCCTCGCCCCAATAGCCCTGGTGCATGTGGGTCTGCAAACCCAGCGCATCGATCTTGATGCCCGCCTCCAGGACACCCTCGATCAGGCACTCATAGGCGGTCGACAGGTCGAAGTCGTTCAGCAACAAGGTGACATTTGGGTTGGCACCCCTGGCCTCCTCGAAGGCCAGTCTGATCATGTGGAGGCGGCCCTTGGCTTTGGCCAGAGGCGTGACGGCGTTGTCTTCGGCTTCGAAGACCGGCATGATGACCACCTCGTTGATGGCATCCCAGGTGTCGATCAGCCCGGCGAAATCGCGCACCTCACGCCGCACCCGCTGGCGCCAGAGCTGTTCCACTTCAGCCATGTCCAGCCCCAGCATCCATTTCGGCGCTTCAGTGTGCCACACCAGCGGGTGCCCCTTCAGGGCCACGCCACGGTCGCGGAACCATTCGGCCGTCCGCTTCAGCCGGGTCGTGTTGGGCTTGCCCCGTTCTGGTTCGAAGCCGCGCAGGTAGAAGGGCAGCGTGGCCGTGTTGTACAAGTCCAGCCACAGTTCAGCCCGGCGTTGGAGGTTATCGGAAGTGTTCTCGCCGTTGGCCAGTGGGATGAAGTCGAACCCGATGTTGGCGAAGCCAAAGGCATGGCGGGTTTGGGCAACCGTGACCACGGTGCCGGGCAACGGCGCACCGTCGCCTGTCCGTACCGTCACGGTCGCTGCGCCCAACCGGTGCGGATAGTTGCGGTCCTTGACGGCGACGCGGTGCACTTCTGCTCCTCGAGCCATTTCTGACATAACGGTCACCCCTTCACCGCGCCGGTTAGACCGCTGACGATCCGCCGCTGCAGCAACGTGAACAGCAGCAATGCCGGAATCATACAAATCGAGGTGTAGGCCATGATCTTGGCCATGTCCGCCGAGTGCTCCGAGTTGAAGTTGGCCACGCCCAACGGCAGTGTGTAGTTGTTCACCTTGCCGCCCAGGATCAACATGGGCAGCATGTAGCCGTTCCATGACCCAAGGAAGGCCAAGACTGCCACTGTCACCGCCCCAGGACCGGATAATGGCAACAAAATGCGCCAGAAGAAGCCGATGCGGCTGGTGCCGTCGATGGTAGCGGCCTCTTCGAGTTCAACCGGGATGGCCCTGAGGAACGGCACTAGCACCACCACTGTGACGGGCAAGGCAAAGGCCACTTGCGGCAGGATCACACCCAGGATGTTGCCCACCAGGCCAAGTTGTGCCATCACCAGGTAGATCGGCAGGGCCGCCACCGTGAGGGGGAACATCAGGCCGGCGGCGAACAGGGCATAGAGGGCACCGCGGCCCTTGAAGTGGTAGCGGGACAGGATGAACGCCACCATCATGCCCAGCGCCACCACCAGCACGGTGGTGATGGTCGCGATGATGGCCGAGTTCTTCAACTGCGTGAAGAACAGGTGGCGCGGCTCGGTGAAAACGTAGGTGTAATTCTCGGTCACCAGGGGATCAGGCAGGCCGCTTGGGCTCTCATTGATCTGGCCTTGGGTGCGGAAACCGCCCACGGCCACGTAGGCCACGGGGCAGGCCATGACGGCGCACAAGATGACCGCCAGGACATAGATCCATGGGTTGCCGCCCTTATTCTTGGCGCGGCGCTGTTGCTGACGGTACGTCTTTTGACTAGCCATCAGTACACCCCCCTTGTCAGCGCGCCCGCAGTGTCGCGGCGCAAGACCAAACGCTGGTAGATCAGCGCCACGGTCAGGCAGATGATGAACATGATCACG
>JAISTN010000083.1 GCA_031272565.1 Bifidobacteriaceae bacterium | reverse complement strand
GGCCGCCGTCAAGGCGCGCTGCCCGGCCGCCTCGGCCGGGTAGGTCAGCTCCGCGCTGTCCGGCCGGCCCCACAAGCGGTCGGCTTGGGCGGCCAGGTGGCCCGGCCAGGTGCCGTTGTCCAGCAGGGTCTTGACCTGGTGGCGGATGGCGCGGGCGGCCTTTTCGTTGGCGTCCGGCAGCCAGCGGCCATCCGGGCCCTGCAGCAGTTCGAAGCCGGCCGTGTAGTTGCCGGTCAGGGCGATCAGGAACTTCCATTCCGGCAGCGTGCTGGCCGTACCGTGCGAGTAGTTGATGCCGGCCGCGGCGATGGCGCCGGAGGCGGCCCAGCCCACCGCCAGGTAGCAGGCCGTGAAGGCGATGGCGCGCAGCCCCAGCACCCGCCACCTGGCATCTCGCCACCCTGCCACCTTGGCCAGCCGCAGCCCGCCATAGACCAGGCCCACCAGGGCCGCCCCCAGAAAGACCGGCCCAAGGGGCCGCATCAAGTTGCCCAGCGCCAGCACCAACCCGGCCAGCAGGGCCCAGGCCAGGCCCCGCCAGCGCCGGCCGGGGGCAACCCAGCCCAGCCTGAGCGCCAGATACAGACCCAGGTAGGCCAGGCAGGTGGCCAGGTGGTCGTTGGTCAGTTGCGAGGCCGCCAGATACTGCGACGGGTAGGCCATGAAGGTGAAGGCGCAGGCCAGGCCGGCGGCGGAAGACCCGGCCAGGCGCCGCGCCAGCAGGAAGACCAGCAGGTTGGTGCCCGCCATGGCCGTGGCCCCGATCACCAGCAGCGGCACCTTGGAGCCGCCGCTCAGCCACAGCACCAGGCCCTCATAGAGAGCGAACGGGCTCTGGTAGGGCCAGAGCGAAAAGTAGGGTAGCTGTTCCAGGTCTAGATTGCCCGCCGCCACCTGCTGGGCGCCCTGGTAAACATCGGCGAAGTCGGAAAAGGGCGCCGTGTCCACCGTCAGGGCCGGCACTAGCGCCGCCCCCCAGGCGACCACGAACACCAGGGCGGGCAGCGACCAGCGGGGCAGCGGCCAGCGTTGCCACCAGGCCGCCAGGTGGGGCCACAACAGGCGCCCGGCTGCGCCCGCCACCGCCAGCGCTGCCACCGCCCCCAGCCACCACAGGGCCAGGCCATGGCGGGCGCCCCAGCGGGCGCTGGCCAGGGCCGCCTCCGTCAGGGCCACCAGCACACCAACCACCAGCGCCCAACGGGCCACGGCCTCCAGCGAGCGGCGTGGCCGGGCCGGCCCGCCGGCCGCCCGGCCGCCGGGTGACAAAGGATCGGTTCTTGGCGGCATCGCCTGCCTTTCAGCCTTGGTTTGGCCGCCCGCCCGCGCCCGCGTGCCGGGTCCAGCCAGTGCCCAGGGTACCCTTGGCGCGTGACCACCAACCAGGACGCGGGGGGCCGGCGGCTGATCTCATACCTGCTGCCGGTCTACAACGAGGAAGAGTCGGTGGCGGTCTTCTTCGCAGCGCTGACCCAAGCTGTCGAGCCGTTGACCGGCCGTTACGATTTCGAGTTCCTGTTTGTCAACGACGGTTCGGCCGATGGCTCCCAGGCCATCCTGGAGTCCCTGGCCAGCGCCGATCCGCGTGTCCGGGTGATCACCTTCAGCCGCAACTTTGGCCACCAGATCGCCCTGACGGCTGCCTTTGACCACGCCCGGGGCGATGCCGTCATCGCCATGGACACCGACCTGCAGGACCCGCCGGCCGTGTCGCTGGAGTTGATTGAGCGCTGGGAGCAGGGCTTCGAGGTGGTCTACGCCCAACGGCGGTCCCGCCGCGACAGTTGGTTCAAGCGCACCACCGCCAACCTGTTCTACCGCCTGCTGGACCACTTGGCGGAGATCAAGATTCCCCGCAACGTGGGCGATTTCCGGCTGCTGGACCGCCAGGTCCTGGAAGCTTTGAAGCGGATGCCGGAACACAACCGCTACATCCGCGGCATGGTCAGTTGGGTGGGCTTCAGGCAGACGGCCGTCGAATTCGACCGCGATGCCCGTTACGCCGGCACCACCGGCTATCCGCTGCGCAAGATGATCCGGTTTGCCGTCAACGGCATCGTGGGCTTTTCGGCCGTGCCGCTGAAGCTGATCGCCTACGTTGGCTGTGTTGCCACCGCGCTGTCTGCCATCGCCGTCGGCTACATCCTGGTGGTGCGGCTGTTCTTTGCCGACCAGGCCGTGCCCGGCTGGGCCTTCACCGCCGTGGCCATCTTCTTTGTTGGCGGTGTCCAGATGCTGATGCTGTCCGTGTTGGGCACGTACCTCAGCCGCGTCTACACCGAGGCGCAGAACCGGCCGCTGTACATTGTCCGGTCGGTGGTGGGCGGCGGCGCCGGCGGCCCAGTGCAGCCGCCAGTTGGGGGAGCCGGTGACTCCGCCACCGGCTGAGCCCGCCCCGGCCGGCCAGGGCGCCGCACCAGCCCGCCGGCGCGGCCAACTAGCCACCTTGATCCGCTTTGGCCTGGTGGGTGTGGCCAACACCCTGATCGACTTTGCGCTTTTCACCGGCCTGACCGCATTGGGGCTGGCCCTCTATTGGGCCAACCTGGTTTCCACCTCCTGTGGTATGGCCTTCAGCTTCTTTGCCAACCGCCGCTTCACCTTCCGCCAGCGCGGCCCCACCACGCTGCGCCAAACCGTCCTGTTCGTGGCCGTCACGGCGGTGGGCCAGTGGGGCCTACAGCCGCTGCTGATCCTGGCCGCCCGGGCCGGCCTGGAGGCCACCGCTTTGAGCACCGCCTTGGTGCTGCCGGCGGCCAAGGTGATCGCCATCGGCGGCTCCCTGGTCTACAACTTTGTGCTCTACAAGACGGTGGTCTTCCGGGGGGCCGCGCCGGACCAACCGGTCCCAGAGCCAACACCGTAAGCTGGGGGCATGTACAAGGGGCTCAAGGTGTCCGTTGTGGTGCCCGCCTACCGGGAAGAAGCCCACGTCGCCAGCGTTATTGAGACCATGCCGGACCTGGTGGACCAGATCGTGGTGGTGGATGATTGCAGCCCTGACAACACCGCCCAGGTGGCCCAGGCGGTGGCGGATGACCGCACCGAAGTGATCGTGCTGAATCAGAACCGGGGTGTGGGCGGGGCCGTGGTGACCGGCCACAAGCGGGCCATCGCGGCCGGCATGGATGTCAGCGTGGTGATGGCCGGTGACGCCCAAATGGACCCGGCCTACCTGCCGGCCCTACTGGACCCGATCGCGGATGACGGCTACGGCTTCACCAAGGCCAACCGGTTCTTTTCCTCCACCAGCTATGAGGGCATGCCCAAACACCGGGTGTTTGGCAACGTGGTGCTGACCTTCTTGACCAAGGCGGCCAGCGGCTACTGGAACCTGGTCGACCCGCAAAACGGCTACACCGCCACCACCACCGAGGCGTTGCGGCGGCTGCCGCTGGATAAGGTGCACCGGCGCTACGACTTCGAAAACGACCTGCTGATCTGGCTCAACATCGCGGACGTGCGGGCCCGGGACGTGCCCATCCCGGCCGTCTACGGCAACGAGAAATCGACCATGAACCTGACCCGGGTGGCGCCCCGCATTATGTGGACGCTGATTACCGGCGGTTGGCGGCGGATGTGGCGCAAGTACATCCTGTGGAACTTTTCGCCCATCGCGCTGCTGTTGCTGGCCGGGTTATTCCTGACCCTGTTTGGCCTGGTGGTGGGCGTGTGGGCCACGGCCTGGTCGCTGTCCCACGGCGTTTCCGCCTCGACCGGTACCTGGCTGTTGGGGGTGGCGCCGGCCATGGTGGGCATCCAGTTCCTGGTCCAGGGCCTGGTCTTGGACATTCAGGCGACACCCAAGTAGGCCCAGGTCTGCCCGATGCCGTCTCCGTTGCCGCCCGCCCGCCAGCCTGGGTCCACTGGGTCTGGGGAGGCGGCACCAGCGGCGCCGCCGGGCACCAAGCCTGACCAGGTGCCACCGGGCAGCAAAGAGACCCTGCGCAAGCTGATCGTCTTTGGGGCCGTTGGGGCCGCCAGCGCGGTGGTTGACCTGGGCGTCTTTCTGCTGCTCTGCCGGGCGGGCCTGGTGCCCTGGGCGGCCAGCGCGCTGTCCTTCCTGGCCGCCTTTGTGGTCAACTACCGTGGCAACCGTGACCTGGTCTTCCGGGCCGGCAAGGTGCCCGGAGCGCTGCGCCGCTACGTGGTGCTGGTTGGCTTCAACTGGGTCATGTCGACAGCCCTGGTGGCGGCCCTGACCTGGGCCCGGCTGCCCGGCTGGGGCGCCAAACTGATTTCGATGGTGCTGGTGGCGGCCATCAACTTTGTGGCCCTGCGGGCCTGGGTCTTCCAGGAGGGGGGAACGGTGGGTTCAGCGCGTTGGCGGGCCTGGCGGCCCTGGCTGTTGTTTGGCGGCATCTTGGCGGCCGAGTTCGCCATCATCTATGTGGGCACGGCGGTGTTGCGGGACCTGTTCACGCCCGATGGCGCCTACTACTACGCCCGCACCCTGCGCTTCTTGGGTTGGAGCGAGGCGGACGCCTACGCCGAGGTGGCGTCGGTGGCCCGGCCCGGCTGGCACATTGCCGACCAGCAGATGATGTTCCACTACGACCTGGTGCGCCCGCGGGTGGTGCTGCCGTTGCTTTCGGCGCCGTTTGTGGCCCTGTTTGGGCACGCCGGGCTGGCGGTGGTGCCCGGCCTGGCCACCGTGGTGTTCTTTGGCCTGGCCGCCTGGGTGCTGGGGCGGCGCTACGGCCTGGTGGCGGGGCTGGCCACGGTTGGCTTGACGTTGGCCTGCAGCACCTGGTTCTACTTCGATGTCGCCATGTTGACCGAATCACTCTCCGCCCTGTGGTTGTTGCTGACCATCGGTTGCGTGTGGGCTTACTGGCGGCGCAAAGGCCAGGCGGTGCCGTTGCCGGGGGCCGGTCCGGGTGGCGCCAGGTGGGGCAAGGCCGCCTGCGGCGGCCCAGCCCCGGTAGGCGCTGCGCCGGGGACTGAGGACCGCTTAGCAGGCGGGGCCACCGTGGTCGAAATCGGCCGCCCCGCGGGCTGGTGGCTGGTGGGGGCCGCCGCCTGTGTGGTGGCGCTGAGCTTTACCCGCCAGACGCAGTTGATTCCGGCCGGCGCCTTCTTTGTCGCCTGGCTGGGGGAGTGGGTCCGGGTGCGGCGGGCCCGCAACCGGCTGGCGCTGCCCGGCGGCGTGGTGGTTGGCACCTGCGCCGCCACCCAGTTGCTCCAGTTGGTGGCCTATCCGGCGTTCTCGCAGACC
>JAISTN010000367.1 GCA_031272565.1 Bifidobacteriaceae bacterium | reverse complement strand
GCCTCCTAATCCTATTCTTTGCCTGGCCTCACCGACTCCCCCTTCGCTGTGCCCAGGGGCAGCCAACTGACCGCCCACCGCTGCCGCCCACCGCCGCCGGCCATCGCACCGCCACTTCCAGCCCGGGCCGGTCACCTCAACCCTGCCGCCCAACCCCGGCCGGTCCAATGGACGGTTCTTTGCCCGCTGCCGCCCAACCGCAGCCTGCCGCGCGCGCCGCCTTCGAGATGACATCACCTCCCCAGGCTGCCGGCTCTGGCCGGCCCCAGCAGGGCCGCCCAGTCTTCCCGGGGCCGCCGCGCCGGGTGACGCCGGCAGGCCGGCCGTTCCCTGGCCCTGGCCACGTGCTGGTGCTCCTGGGCCGGGCGGCCGGGCTGAGCGGCACCGACACTTGGGCTTGGCTCCGGCGAGCCGGCGGTCAAGGTGCGCATGGCCTGGCGCAGATCGCCCACCTCGATGGCGGTCACGCCAGCCGGGGCCTGAGCGCCCCCACCCGGCGGCACCAAGGCGGTGGTGAGCCCCAGCCGGGCGGCCTCCGCCAGCCGCGCGGACAAGGCCGGCACCGGCCGGATCTGGCCGCCCAGGCCTACCTCGCCCAGCGCCACCGTGCGTTCCGGCACCACCAGGTCCCAGCGGGCCGAGGCGCAGGCCAACGCCAGGGCCAAATCAAGTGCCGGATCCGCCAGCTTGGCCCCACCAACCGTGGAGGCGTAGACGTCATGTGCACCCAGCGAGACGCCGCAGCGGCGCTGCAACACAGCCAGCACCATAGCCAACCGGGAGCCGTCCAGGCCGCTGGTGGCCCGGCGCGGGTTGGAAGCGTGAGTTGACGCCACCAGGGCCTGGATTTCGATGGCCATGGCCCGCCGGCCCTCCATGGCCACCCCGGCACACGAGCCGCTGAGCCGCTGCCCGGTGGCCTCCAGGAACAGCCCGCTTGGGTCAGGCACCTCCTGGATGCCACCCGGGGCCATCTCGAAACAGCCCACCTCATCGGCCGGCCCAAAGCGGTTCTTGGTGGCCCGGAGCAGGCGCAAGGCGCCGGCCTTGTCACCCTCGAACAAGCAAACCGCGTCCACCAGGTGCTCCAGGGTGCGCGGCCCGGCCACCGAGCCGTCCTTGGTGACGTGCCCCACCAACAGGCAGGCCATCTGGCGCACTTTGGCCTCCGCCACCAACGCGGCGGTGACCGCCCGCAGGTGCGCCACCCCGCCCGGCGTGCCCTCTAGCTGGGCGGCGTGGAGCGTCTGGATCGAATCCACCACCAACAGGTCCGGCTGTTCCGCCACCACCAGCCCCAACAACTCGGCCAACTCCGCACACGCGGCCAGCTTCAAGCCCCCGTCAACCGCGCCAATCCGCTCCGCCCGCAACCGCACCTGTTGCGGCGTTTCCTCACCCGTGGCATACAACACCGCCCGGCCTTGCCGGGCCGCCCTGGCCGCGACACTGAGCAACAGGGTCGACTTGCCCACCCCCGGTTCGCCACCCAACAACACCACCGAGCCGGGCACGATGCCGCCGCCCAGCACACGGTCCAGCTCACCCACGCCGGTAGGCCAGGTCACCACCCGGGCCAACGACACTTGATCGATCGGCTGAGCCGGCACCACCACACTGGCCGCGGTCACCCGGCCGCCACCGCCCGGGGCCGAAGGCGCCGCCGCCACCGGCTGCACCGTGTCCCAGGCCCCACAACGCCCGCAGCGCCCGGCCCACTTGGGGGTGGTCCAGCCGCAGCCATCGCATTCGAATGAACTGGTGCCCGTCTTTGCCATGCCCACCAAGCTAGAGGGGGGGTCTGACATTTTACGGTCGCGGCTGGGGCCGGGCGGCTGCCGCCTCACCTTTGGCCGGCTCTGGGACCGGCCAGTCAGGGCTCAGCGGTAAGCCCGCTGCACCCCCAGCTTGCGCCGGCAGCCGGCCCAGGCGCCACGCCTGGGCGCCGGGACCACGATTGGCGCCTGGTCGGCATCGGCCGCCGGCAGCGGGCCCAAGCCCAGCCAAACGGCGGCCTCATGGGCCAGGCGGCGGGGTGCCGTCCGGTTGGCACCATCCGGTCGGTAGGTCTGATCGTTGACGCTCATTGGAGCCTCCTCGCCTTGATGAATCTGGCTGGCGAAGCCGGCGTGGCGAGGGCGAGCAACACGAAAGGAAGGTACTGGTAAGAGCGCCCATATGCCCCCGCCACGCACGCCCATGGTGACACGCCCAGGTTTCCGCCCCAACGCCCTCGACCCGGTAAAGGCGCAGGTCAGGCGGCTCTGACCGGCAATTCGAGTGAGCCGAGTCACCCTGTGTGTTCTTGGTCACAGCGCCAAAAGCCCAGGTCGCAACCGGCCCGCAACCCAGGCACAACCAGACCGCAACCCGCCGCCATCACAGCAGGGCGTCCAGCGCCTGCGCGGTGCCTTCATCGACCACCAGATGGGTTACCACGCCCGCCCGCAGGGCGGCTAGCAACGCCACCGCCTTGTGCCGCCCGGCCACCACACAGACCCGCTGCGGGATGGCTGCCAACTGCGACGGCGTGGGCCCGGAGGCCCGCTGGTTTAGGCCAATCCCGGCAAAGGTGCCGTCCGCCCGCAGAAAGACGGTACAGACATCACCCACCACGCCATCGCGTTTCAGCGCCGCCCGGTCAGAGGCGTCCAGGTAACCCCCCACGTAGACATGCGAGCGGACCTCGCCACCCGGCGCCCCCACCGAAAACAGCGCCAGCGCCGCGCCGGCCTGGGCTGTCAACACCCGCCGCACCGACCGTTCCCGCCACATCGCCCGCCGGGTTTCCTCATAGTCGAAGAAGGCCGGCACGGGGAAGGCCAGCACCGAGGCGTCAAAGGCGGCGGCCAGCCGGCTCAGAATGTCGCCGGCGTAGTCCAGGCCGGACGAGGCCACCGTGGTGGAGCCGTTGAGCTGGACCAGTGTCAACCCGCTGATCGGATGAGCGGCCGTGTTGCGGGCCACGGCCGCCGTGGTCACACCCCAGGCCACACCCACCGTTTGGCCCGGCTGCAGCAGAGCCGTCAACAGGCGGCCGGCGGCGCGCGCCACCTGGTCCAGTACTTCCGCCTCGGAGGCGCCCCGGACCACCGGCACAATGTGGCTGGCCACGCCAAACCGGGCGGCCAACCGCCGGGCGACGCCGGCCGATTCCGAACCGGGCAGGTGAATGGTGATCTCCACCAGGCCGGTTTCCCGGGCACGTTTGAGCAGCCGCGAGACGCTGGAACGCGACACGCCCAAGCGCCGGGCAATCATTTCCATGGTGGCGCCTTGGTCGTAATACATGGTGGCGGCCCGCACCATGGCGTCTTGGACGGCCGGGCTGACCTCGGGTTGCCCGATGTCGCCCGGAGGCTCAGGGACTTGGCTCATGGCACCAGTCTTGCACAAACGTGCAGATTGGTTGCATAGATGTCCAGGCGCGCCCAGGCTGGAATCACCACCACTTTCCGAAGGAGCTGATCATGGCCAATCCTGCCCTGGACCCGCGCAGCCGGGCGAGCGCCATCGGCGGCCTACAAAACGAGACCCTAGACGTACTGGTCATAGGCGGCGGGGTGACCGGGGCCGGCATCGCGCTTGACGCCGCCGCCCGGGGCCTCAAGACGGGGCTGGTAGAAGCCCAAGACTGGGCCAGCGGCACCTCCAGCCGGTCCACCAAACTGGCCCACGGCGGCCTGCGCTACCTGTTGATGCTGGACTTCAAACTGGTCCATGAGGCCCTGACCGAACGCGACCTGATGCTGTCCACCACCGCCCCCCACCTGGTGCGCCCGGTGCCATTCCTATACCCGCTGAGCCACCCATTCTTGGAGCGGCCCTACGTCGCCACCGGCGTGGGCCTGTATGACCTGTTGGCCCACACCCCAGGGCGCAAGCGGGCCCTGCCCATCCAGCAGCACCTGTCCGGCCGCCAACTGACCCAGGCCTTCCCCGACTTGAAGGCGGGCAGCGGCATCGGCGCCGTGCGCTACTACGACGCCCAAGTGGATGATGCCCGCCTGGTGTTGACCTTGGTCCGCACCGCCGTCCAGTACGGCGCCTACGCCACCAGCCGCGTCCAGGTGATCGGCCTCACCAAGTCCGGCCACGGACGTGTGACAGGCGCCCGGGCAACCGACCTGACCACCGGCCAGACCTTCCAGATCAAGGCCAAACAGGTGATCGCCGCCACCGGCGTCTGGACCGAACAAACCGAAGCCATGGCCGGCACCGGCGGCGGGTTGCAGGTCCTGGCCTCCAAAGGGGTGCACATAGTGGTGCCGCGCGAACGCATCAACGGCACCATGGGCGTGATCTCCATGACGGAAAAGTCCGTCCTGTTCCTGATCCCCCACGACACCTACTGGCTGATCGGCACCACCGACACCCCGTGGACGCAAGACTTCACCCACCCGGTCGCCACCCAGGCCGACATCGACTACCTGCTAGAACACGCCAACGCCATCCTGAACACCGAGCTGACCAGGCAAGACATCATCGGCACCTATGCGGGCCTACGGCCCTTACTGCAGCCCGGGACCAAGGCCGGCACCAGTTCCGCCAAGGTCTCCCGGGAACACACCGTGGCCTCGCCCGCCCCCGGGCTGACCGTGATTGCCGGCGG
>JAISTN010000092.1 GCA_031272565.1 Bifidobacteriaceae bacterium | reverse complement strand
CTAGGCGTGTTCCTGACCTACCGCATCTTGAACCTGCCGGACTTGACGGTGGACGGGACGTTCACCACCGGCGCGGCGACGGCGGCGATTTTGATCTCCAACCACGTCAACCCGTTCCTGGCCACGGCGGTGGCGGCGCTGGCCGGCGCCGCCGGGGGCCTGATCACAGGGCTGCTCCACACCCAGCTCAAGATCGACGCCCTGTTGGCCTCGATCATCACGATGATTGGCCTGTATTCGATCAACCTGCGGATCATGGGCGGCTTGACGGGGTTCAGCTCGAACGTGCCGCTGATCAACGTCAACACGGTGTTCGATGCGTTGAAGGACCAGAACGGCGTGGTGCCGGACAGTTGGCTGTTCGTGGCTATCTTGGCGGTGGTGGCGCTGGCCGCCAAGGGAGCCATCGACTGGTTCTTGAGCACCAACTTTGGCCTGGCCATCCAGGCCACCGGCGACAACCCCGGCATGGCGCTGGCCAACGGCGTTTCGATCGACTTCACCAAGAATGTCACCCTGGCGGTGTCCAACGGGCTGGTGGGCTTGGGCGGGGCGCTGTACGCGCAGTTTGCTGGCAACGCCAACGGCCAAATGGGCGTTGGCACCATTCTGATTGGCTTGGCCTCGGTGATTGTGGGCAACGCTATCTTGGGCACGCGCTTCATGGTCCTGGCCTCGCTGGGCGCGGTGGTGGGCGCGGTCCTGTACCGGCTGGTCATCCTGTGGGCCTTGAAGGTGCCGTTCCTGGACCCCAACGACATGAAACTGATCGTGGCCGTGCTGGTGGTGGTTGCCTTGGTGGCCACCAAGTACTCGAAGCAGATCAAGGATTTGATTAAGCGTTTGCGGCCTCAGATGGCCACAGACCAGGAGCAGCCGGCGGCCGCCGATGCCGCCCCAGCGGCAGACCTTCCACCAACCACCACCGCCACTCCCGCTCCGGCCAAGGCCCAACCCAGCCAACCGGCCGCGGCCCGCACGGCCAAGGGCGTGGCGATGCTGGATCTGCACGATGTCGCCAAGACGTTCTTTGCCGGCACGGTCAATGAGCGCCAGGCCCTGCGGGACATCAACCTGCGCCTGGAGGAGGGCGATTTTGCCACCATCATCGGTTCGAATGGCGCCGGTAAGTCGACTCTGCTGAACGTTACGGCGGGTTCGCTGCCCACTGACGGTGGGTCGGTCGCCATCGGCGGCAAGACGGTCACCAAGCTGCCGGCGCACCGGCGGGCTGGGCTGATCGCCCGGGTTTTCCAGGACCCGCAGGCGGGGACCTCGCCCCACTTGTCGATTGAACAGAACATGGCGATTGCCTTGACCCGGGGCCAGCGCCGGGGGCTGCGCCGCGGGGTGACAACGGCGCGCCGGGACCGTTTCCGCGCGGACCTGCAGGTGCTGGGGCTGGGCCTGGAGGACCGCCTGCGCACCCGGGTGGGCATGCTGTCCGGCGGGCAGCGCCAGGCGCTGTCGTTGCTGATGGCGTCGTTCACCAAGCCGGCCATCCTGCTGCTGGATGAGCACACCGCCGCTTTGGACCCGCAGCGGGCCGAGCTGGTTACGGAGCTGACCAAGAAGGTGGTGGCGGAGGCCGGCTTGACGGCCTTGATGGTGACTCACAACATGGCTCAGGCGCTGGCGGTGGGCAACCGCCTGCTGATGATGCATGAAGGTGAGATCATCCTGGAACTGGACCAGGCCCAGAAGCGCCGCACCACGGTGGCGGACCTGATGGACCGGTTCACGGCCGTCAAGGGCGAGATGGCGGACCGCTCGCTGCTGGCCTGAGTTGGCCTGGGGTGTCGCAGGTTGGCCCAAGTTGGCCTGAGGGGATGCAGTCCAGGCCCGCACACTGTTAACCCTTCTGTCAGCTTGGGCCAGTAGGGTTGGTGCATGAACCGTGCCGACTTGGCGAGCGCCGTCCAGTTCCTGGAGCGGCTGTATCCGCCGGCGCTGGCGGAAGACTGGGACGCCGTGGGCCTGGTGGCGGGGGATCCGGCGCAGCCCGTGGGGCGGATCGCCCTGGCCGTGGACCCGACCCTGCAGGCGGTGGATGAAGCCCTCGATTGGGGGGCCGATCTGCTGGTGGTGCACCACCCGCTGCTCCTGCGGGGGGTCCATTCGGTGGCCGCCACCACGTTCAAGGGGGCGATTGTCCACCGGTTGATCCGGGCGGGTTGCGCCTTGTACACGGCCCACACCAACGCCGATGCCGCCCAGGGTGGGGTGGCGGACGCCTTGGCGCAGGGTTTGGGCTTGACCGACCTGCGGCCGTTGGTGCCGGCGGCCGATGGCGCGGCGGGCGGCATCGGGCGCGTGGGGGTGTTGGACCCGGTCATCACGTTGGAGGCGCTGGCCGTGCGGCTGGCGGGAGTGTTGCCGCGGACCCACCACGGGGTGCGGGTGGCCGGCGACCTGGCGGCTGAGGTGCAAAAGGTGGCCGTGGTGGGCGGCGCTGGGGATTCGCTGTTTGACCAGGTGCGGCGGGCCGGCGTGGACGTTTACGTGACGGCGGATCTGCGCCATCACCCAGCGTTGGAGGCCCGTGAACGGGCGGTCTTTGATGGCGGTGGGCGGCCGTTCCTGCTGGATGTGTCACACGCCGCTTCGGAGTGGGCCTGGCTGGAGCGGGCGGCCAGCGAACTGACGCGGTTGTTCGCCGCCCAGGGCATTAGGGTGGAGACGTGGGTCAATCCGCGGGTGGCTGACCCGTGGACGGCGCGCATTGGAGGATACACAAAGTGAAAGCCCCGGCAGCGGACCAGCAGCGTCTATTGGTGGTGCAGCAACACGATTCGGCGTTACAGCGGTTGGCGGCACGCAAGGCCGGCCTGCCGGAGTTGGCCCAGTTGGACACGGTGGGCAAGGCCGAACAGGTGGCGGGTGAGGACTTGGCGACGGCGCAGGCCGTGGTGCATGACATTGAGCGCGAGTTGACCAAGCTGGAGGACGACGTCACCAAGGTGGAGACCCGCCGGGAACGGGACAAGCAGCGGCTGGACAGCGGTCATGGCCAGTCGCGTGAACTGGTGGCGCTGCAACAGGAGATCGAGGCCTTGAACCGGCGCCAATCTGAACTGGAAGACCTCCAGTTGGATGTCATGGAGCGCCTAGAGGCGGCCCGCGGCACGGTGGCTGGCCTGCGGTCTGGGCTGGGCGAATTGGCGTTCAAGCGGGGCGAACTGGAACAGGCGATTGCGGACCAGGTGGCGGCCATTGAGGCGGAGGAGGCCACCGAAGCGACCGCCCGGGCCGAGGCGGCGGCCGGGCTGGATGAGGGCCTGACTACGCTCTATGAACGCCTGCGCGCCAAACTGGGCGGCGTGGGCGCGGCCGGCCTGGTGCAGCGCCGCTGCGAGGGCTGCCGGATGGAACTGAACCCGGCGGACTTGGACGCTATCCGCCACGCCGAACCGGACGTGGTGGTGCGCTGTGAGGAGTGCGGCCGGATCTTGGTGCGGGGCGAGGATTCTGGCCTGTGACCCGCCGGCTGGTCATCGAGGCTGATGGCGGCGCGCGGGGTAATCCCGGCGTGGCGGGTTACGGTGCGGTGGTGCGGGATGGCGCCACCGGCCGGGTGCTGGCGGAAAGGGCCGCCTATCTGGGCGACAACGTGACCAACAACGTAGCCGAGTATTCGGGTTTGATCGCGGGGTTGGAGGCGGCAGTTGGGCTGGACCCGGCGGCCCAACTGGAAGTTCGGATGGACTCCCGGCTGGTGGTGTCGCAGATGGCGGGCCGGTGGAAAATCAAGAATGCGGACTTGCGGGACCTGGTGGCTCAGGCCCGGGCTGTGATGGGTGCGCGCCAGGTCCGCTTCACTTGGGTGCCGCGGGCGGACAACTCGCGGGCGGACGCTCTGGCCAACCAGGCGATGGACACGCGCGGCCCGGTGGTGTGGGACGCGGCGGAGGTTGGGAACCCGGACCGCTTGGGTGGCGGGGCCGGCTCGGTGCCGGTGCCCGGTGGTGTAGGTGGTGACGGTGACGGTGTGGTGGACGGCCTTTTCCCAGTGCCCGATGCCGCCCGCGGGAGTGGGCCGCCGGCGGTGACGCCGGCGGTGACGGCGGCGGCCGCC
>JAISTN010000188.1 GCA_031272565.1 Bifidobacteriaceae bacterium | reverse complement strand
CCAGCGGCGCGGCCGGAGCGACCTCAGGCTCCGGCTCGGGTTCCGTCATGACCGGCGCTTCATCCCGGGTGCCCGGTACCACCACCGGGGCGGCGCTGGCCAGTTCAACGGCCAGCGGCTCGGCGACAGCCGGCACCTCGTCAAGGGTCGCTGCCACGACCGGCCGGGACGGCGGTCCCGGGTACAGCACCGATGGTAGCGGCGGCGCCACCAAGGTTGGCAGCGCGATGTCCTCGGCCGGCACCGCGCCGCCGGGCGCCCCGGCCTCAAACTCAGGCTGCCCGGCGGCCAGGCTGGTGATGCCAGTGGCCGGTGTCCCCACCAAGCCTGCGCCCGCCGCCCCGGCCACCGCAGCGGCATCGGGCACCTCGCCCTCGCCACCTGCCTCGCCGGCGGTCTCACCGCCGCCCGCCGCGGCGCCCGCCCGGCGTTTGCGGCCAAACCGCCGCCGCTTGGCCTTGGCGGGCGGCTCGGACAAGGCCGGCAACTCCTCCGGAGGCGCTTCAACCTCATCGGCTGGCAAGTCTTCGTCTTCCAGGGCGGCACCGGACGGCCTGACGGTTGGCACCACCAACCACTCGATCGGTTCCAGCACCGGCGCCGCGGGCGTCGCCACGGGCGGCTCGTCAGCCACAACTGGTGCCGCCGCTCCCGCCGTCGGTGGCTCCAAAGCCACCGCGGGCGGCTCAGGCGGGGCTACCGGCAATTCTGGTGCGGTGCGGCGCGCCTGTGCCGCCCCGGCCGCCTGGGCTGCCTCGGCCGCCCAAGCCGATTCGTCCGAGCGCCCCGCAGGCACCCCGCCGGCCCGGCGGGCCGGCCAGCCCAACTCGTCCAGGCTGGTGCGCTCGTCTTGGACCACGGCGCCATCAAGCATGTGAATCTGGCGGTGGAACTGGGCTGCCAAGCCTTGATCGTGCGTGATCACCACCACCGTGGCGCCAGCCTTGTGCGCGTTGCGCAGGCACTCCAGCACCATCCGGCCGCTGGCCTGGTCCAAGGCGCCGGTTGGTTCATCGGCAAACAAGATGGTCGGGTTGCCGGCAATCGCCCGGGCAATCGCCACCCGCTGCTGTTCGCCACCGGACAACTCCCCCGGCCGGTGGTGGGCCCGGTTGGCCAACCCCACCAGGTCCAGCGCCTCATAGGCCCGGCGGCGGCGGGCGGCCGCCTTGATGCCCTGGTACAGCAAGCCGGTGGCCACATTCTCCAGGGCCGACAGGGCCGGCAGCAGGAAGAACTGCTGGAAGACAAAGCCGATCTGATCCGAACGTAAGCGAGACCGCTGGGCCTCGCTCAGTGCCGCCGTGTTGACCCCATCGATCCAGATCTCACCGCCGGTCGGCTTGTCCAGCAGGCCCATCAACGACAGCAGCGTCGTCTTGCCGGAACCGGACGGGCCCACCACAGCCACAAACTCGCGCCGCTCAATCTCCAGATCGACATCACGCAAGGCGTGGAGCGGCGGATGGGTGGGGTAGACCTTGCCCACCCCCCGCAGGGCTAGGTGCGCCATGCTCACGCCACCACCACGACATCGCCCTCTTCGAGGTCACCGTAAGTGACGGTGATCTCCGCGCGGGTGTCCGCGATCAGGCCGACATCGACGCCAATCAGCTCGCCGTTCTCCTTCTGGACCGCGTAGCCGCCCTCCGACAAGGCCACCAGCGCCGTCACGGGCACCACCAACACGTCCGCCGCCTCGCCCTGGACCAGGCGGATCGTCACGCCGCAAACCCCGTACTGCTCCAACAGACCTTGGTCTTCCAGTGCGACGCGGACCTCGGCCGGGATGGTGGTCCACATGTCGTATTCGTCAACGTGGGAGGCCGTGACCTCCTCGACCACGCCCGGCACCTCCATGCCATCCGGTAGGGTCACCGTGACCTCGCTGCCGGTGGCGATCATCAAGCGTTGCGAATCGGTCAGTTCGGCCCGGGCGAACATCATCGTGTCGGTCCAGGTGATGACCTGCCCGGCCGAATCCATGCCCAAACTGGCACTGACCGTGTCGACCCGCAGCGTGGTGGTGGTTACGGCCAGCAAATCCTTGGGCCCCACACTGGTGACCTGGGCGTCCGTCACCTCTTGTTGAGCCTTGTCCCGCACCGCCTGGGCCTGGGTCAACGCGGCCTGTTCGGCCGTGGTGTCCTTAGTCTTCTGCAAATCGGCCAGATTCGCCTTGGCCAGATCCAAGGCGGCCTGGGCCAGCGACACCTCGACCGCGTCGCCGGTACCAGCCGAAAAGGCCTGCTGGGCGGCGGTCAGATCGCGCTGGGCCGCCGCGATCTCGTTGTTGGCGGCGGTCAACTGCGCCTGGGTAGGCCCGGCCTGGGCGTCCCGCAGGGCCTCCTGGGCGGTGGTGACCTCCGTCTCGGCCGCCGCCAGGGCGTCCTGCTTTTCCTTCAGATTGGCCTGGGCGTCCGCCCGGCTCGAGGGCGTCGGGTAACCGGCCGTGACATAGAGCTGGTCGAGGGCGGCCGCCAAAGTGACGTCATAGACCTGGCTGGCCTGGTCGCCCACGTCATAGCCCAACTCAGCCAGGGCGCCGCGCACCATGGCGACGTCGATGCCGGAGGTCCCTGGCACCAGTTGGCGCCACAGGGGCACATCGCCGTGGATCAAGATGACCGGGTTGCCCTCCGTTTCCATCAGGACATCGCCCATCTGCAGCACCGCGCCAGCCTCCGGCAACTTGGTAACCACGCCGCCGCCGCCCTCTAG
>JAISTN010000147.1 GCA_031272565.1 Bifidobacteriaceae bacterium | reverse complement strand
GTTGAGCCGGAGTTGCAACCGGAGCACATCGAGTGGGTGGGCGAGGCCGACACGGCCTTTGTGGGCGGCGCCGTGGCTTGGGCCGTCGGCGCGGTGCACCGCTACTACCGCGGTGACGTGGATGCGCCCATGGCCGTGCCGGTGCGCCAACAGGGGACCGAGTTCGTGGAGGCGGCCTGGCGGGCCATGCGCCACATCCCGCCGGGACAGCCTTACACCTATGCCGAGTTGGCCGCCGCGGCCGGCCGCCCCGCGGCCGCCCGCGCCGCCGGGACCGCCTGTTCACACAACGCCACAGCCCTGTTTGTGCCCTGCCACCGGGTGGTGCCGTCCGGGCGGGGGATTGGCAATTTCGGTTGGGGCGCGCCGGTCAAGCAGGCGCTGCTGGCCCGTGAGGCCGCCGCCCGTGAGGCCGCCGCCGCGGCCGCACTGCGTGCCGCGGCCGAGGCTGCCACTGCTGCCGCGGAGGCCGCCAGGGCCGCGGCCGCGGATCCCGCTGCCACTGCCGACCTGGCTGCCGCCGGCCAGAGCTGATTGAGCCCCCGGGCGGTCGCTACGCGACCGCCCGCGCCGGTCCAGCCAGCTAGCGACCGCCCGCGCCGGGTTGGACTAGTCCTCTGAAATCAGCGCCGCCGCCCGCTCCACGATTGGCTCGCGAACGGACTTGGACCATTTCAGGCCCTCCGCCACCATGGCGTCCATGACCGGGTTAGCGGGGTTGCCGGTGGCGGGCGGCTGGGGGTCGTACTGCAAATCCAGCGCCGCCCAGCGCATGGCATCGGCGCCAAACAGGTCACCCAGCAGGGTCAGGGCCAAGTCCAACCCGGCGGTGACGCCCGCACTGGTCATGAGTTGGCCGTCCTTGACCACCCGCTCCCGGACCGGCGTGGCTCCAAACTGGGCCAGCAGGTCAACCGAGTTCCAATGGCTGGTGGCGCGCTTGCCGCGCAGCAGGCCGGCGGCACCCAGCAGCAGCGCCCCGGTGCAGACTGATGCCACCACCTGCGCCGCCTGCGCCTGGCGGCGGACAAAGCCCAGTGTGACCGGGTCCTGCAGCGCGTGGTTGACACCCACGCCGCCCGGCACCAGCAGCACGTCGGCCTGGGGCGCCTGCTCAAACGAACAGGTTGGGACCAGCGCAAAGCCGGAGTCGGTGGGGACAGGCGCCTGCAGCGCCGCCGCCACGTGCAATTCCAGCCGGCCGGCCGGCGCCACGGCGAAGACCTGGGCCGGGCCGGTGAAGTCAAGCTGGGTCAGGTTGGGGTACACCAAGGCGACCACTTTGATAGGGGTGGGGTTAGTCGATTCCGTCACGGCATCAAGGGTACTAACAGCCCGCCCGGGCCCGCCCGGTCGCCCTGGGGCAACGACCAGCCGGCGCCCGATGCCGCCCCCAACACCAGCCTGCCCCGCCTCGAACACCCCGGCCGGTGGTCCGCCGGTCTAACCCCAGCGGCCGGGTACCGCCTGGCCGCAGTCGGGGCAGGTGCCGTCCGGCCCCAGCCGGCAGCGCAGCACCGTGAACCAGTCCCGCTCCACCAGGGCGCTGCCGCAGCCAGGGCAGTAGGTGGTGCTGGTCGCAGGGTCGGCCACGTTGCCGGTGTAGACGTAGCGCAGGCCGTTAGCCAGGGCCATGGTCCGGGCCCGTAACAAGGTGGCCAGCGGTGTGCGGGGCGTGTTCGTCAACCGGTGTGCCGGGTGGAAGGCCGTGAAATGCAGCGGCACATCTGGCCCCAACTGGTCCGCGATCCAGCTCGTCAGGCCGTCCAGTTCGGCCTCGGAATCGTTGTGGCCGGGGATCAGCAGGGTGGTGATCTCGACCCAGACCGGCGTCTCCTTGACCACGTAGCACAGCGTGTCCAGCACGGCCTCCAACCGGGCGCCGGTCAGCCGCCGGTAGAACTCTGGGGAGAAGGCCTTGAGGTCAATATTGGCCGCGTCCATCGCCCCGAACAGGTCGGCGCGGCCTTGGCCCTCGATGTAGCCGGCAGTGACGGCCACGTTGAGCAGCCCCAGTTCACGGCAGGCTGCCGCCGTGTCGATGGCGTATTCGGCAAAGATGACCGGGTCGTTGTAGGTGTAGGCGACCGCGCGGCAACCGGCGGCCGCTGCGGCGGCGGCAATCTCGGACGGCTCGGCAAAGGCCATCAGCCGGTCCATTTCGCGGGCCGCGGACAGGTCCCAGTTTTGGCAGAACTGGCAGGCCAGGTTGCAGCCGGCGGTGCCAAAGCTGAAGACGGTGGACCCGGGGAGGACGTGATTCAGTGGCTTCTTTTCCATTGGGTCGACGGCAAAGCCGCTGGACCGGCCGTAGGTGGTTAGTTCCATCTGTCCGCCGGTGTTACGCCGCACAAAGCAGAAGCCGCGCTGGCCCGGCCGGGGCCGGCAGTGGCGGGGGCACAGGTCGCACTGGATGCGGCCGGCGCTGTCAGCCAGCGGGTGCCAGTAGCGGGCGCCGCCCTCCGGGGGCATCAGCGGTCCTCGTGGAAGGCCGTCACCGTGTAGAGGGAGAGTTCGACATCGGGCCCCCAGTAGTTGGCCGGCAGCCCGGCTTTCCGTTTCAGGTGGGCCATGAAGACCTCCGGCTGGGGCAGTTCTTCCCAGACCTGTGGCAGGAAGGTGGAGCGGGCCCAGCCGGCCTCGAAGATGACGCCGTCTACGCCCGGCCGTAGCTTGGCTAGGGCGTCCGCCTGGGAGGTGAAGGCTAGCGGCGCCGGTTGACTCAGCACGGAAACCTCGATGTGGAGCGGTTCGTATTCGGCCGGCGAGAGCGCCGGGAAGCGTGGATCGCGGAAGGCCGCGGCCACGGCGTTGGAGGCCACGTCCTCCACCAGCGGCCGGTGTGCCAGCAGCGAGCCGATGCAGCCGCGCAGGTCACCCCCCAGCGTCAACGTGACAAAGGCCGCCCCGGGGGCTGTCATGACCGCGGCGACGGCGGGGTCAAACTCCGGTTGGCGCCCGGGTAGGCCAAGTTTGTGCCCGATGGCGTGTCTGGCCAGCCCGGTCAGCGCCGCCCCCAGCCCCGGCGGGAAACTGGGGGGCGGGGTGCCGGTTGAGGGGCCTTGGGGCGAGTGGCCGGGGTTGGCGTTCATGCTGGCTCCTCATCGAAGGCGACGGCGCAGTAGCCCACCACGCGGCGCTTGTCGCCAGCCGTGTCGCCGGAGTTGCCGGCCCCCAGCAGGCGGGGTGTCAGGTGGTGGCGCTGGGCGGCCACCAGCAGGCCGTTAACCGGCGTGGCGCCGCAGGCCTGGTCGTGATCCAGCGGCGGGTCGAGGCCCAGAATTCTGGTTATGGAGGCCGCATCGATGGTCTTGGCCTCGGTGTAGGTCAGGTAGTGCGACAGGTCGGAGCTGATCACCACCAGGGTGTCTGGCCCGCCCCAGACGGCATCGAGCACAGCGGCCACAGCTTCCTGGTCAACCCAGCCCACCGCCAGGGGCAGCAGATCGAAGTCGTCAAGCGTGCGCTGCAGGAAGGGCAGGTGCACTTCCAGCGAGTGCTCGTCCCGGTGGGCCAGTTCGCTGGCAACCACCTGTGGCAGGCCGGCCAGTTGGGCCACGCCAGCGGCCCAGACCGGGACCTCACCCAGGGGCGTGGCCAGGGCGTCCGCACCGGGCAGAGCCAAGCCGCGCACCGCCACCCGGTGAGTGGGGCCCAGCAGGACGACATGCTTGATTGAACCGGCGGCGCTGGCCAGCGTGTGGTAGCCCAAAGCGGCGTACGGCCCCGAATAGACGTAGCCGGCGTGTGGCACAATCAGGGCCTTGGGGGCGGTGGAGGGCGCAGCGCCCGGTTGGGGCGGCCCGGCGGTGGCGGCAGGCTGGCCCGTGGTGTCGGGCTGGCCCGCGGTGCCGGGCTGGCCCGTGGGGCTGGCGGTGTGGGGGCCGCCATCGGCCGCCGCCAGCAGTTCATCCACCTGAGCCGTCAGGTCCGCCTTGTCGCCCGGGTAGAAGAACCCAGCCACGGCCGGTGGCCGCACTGTCCTGGCATCACCTGCGCCCATGGTTGCCCTCCTCAAGAATGGACCGACGTGCCCTGACCCGGCGGATGGCGCCGGTGCCTGCCACGCTGCACTCTCAGGTTACCGACTAAGAGGTGATTCATGTCTCCCTAGATGGTGAACAATGGGGGGTGTGACGGACGTAGTGATCATTGGCGGCGGTCCCGGCGGCTATGAGGCCGCCCTGGTGGGCCAGCAGCTTGGTGGCAAGGTAACCCTGATTGAGCGGCACGGCATTGGCGGTTCGGCCGTGCTGACGGACGTGGTGCCATCGAAGACGTTGATTGCGGTGGCGCACGTCATGAACCGGATTGCCGACGCCGGCAAACTGGGCCTGCGGCTGGAGAACGGTTCCAGCGACATCGCCGGTGCCATCCGGGTCGACATGGCGGAGGTCCACGGCCGCATCCGGCGGCTGGCCGTGCAGCAATCGGCCGACATCCGCAACCGCCTGGAGTCCGATGGCGTCCGGGTGATTGAGGGCCGCGGCCGGCTGAACGGCCGGCGTGAAGTGATCGCCATCAGCGGCCAAGGCCAAGAGGAGCACCTGCCGGCCGACATCATCCTGGTGTCAACCGGCGCCCACCCGCGTGAACTGCCCACCGCGGTGCCCGATGGCGAACGGATCTGCACCTGGGCCCAGATCTACAACCTGACCACCCTGCCGGAGCATCTGATCGTGGTCGGTTCCGGCGTCACCGGCGCCGAGTTCGCCGGCGCCTACCAGGCCTTGGGTGTCAAGGTGTCGCTGATTTCGTCCCGCCACCAGGTGCTGCCCGGCCAGGACGATGACGCGGGCGCGGTGATCCAGCGGCTTTATGAAGAACGCGGCATCACCATCTACAACGACGCCCGGGCGATTGGCGCGGTGCGGCGCGGTGACGAGGTGGCGGTCCAGTTGGAGGACGGCCGCGAGGTGACCGGTTCCCACTGCCTGATGGCCGTGGGGTCGATCCCCAACACCAGCGGGATTGGCCTGGAGGAAGCCGGGGTGGAACTGACCGAAACCGGCCACATCCTGGTTGACAAGGTGTCCCGCACCGCCGCCCGCGGCGTCTATGCCGCCGGCGACTGCACCAAGGGTTTCGCCACCGCCTCGGTGGCCGCCATGCAAGGCCGCATCGCCATGTGGCACTCCCTGGGCGATGCCGTCACGCCGCTGATGTTGAACACCGTGTCCGCCGCCGTTTTCACTTCACCCGAGATCGCCACCGTGGGGGTGCAGCAGAAGGATCTGGACGAGGGCCGGGTCCGGGCCCGTTCCGTCATGCTGCCGTTCCGCTCCAACGCCCGCGCCAAGATGCGCGAACTCCACGAGGGCTTCGTTAAGATCTTCTGCCTGCCTACCACCAACATCGTGATTGGCGGCGTCATCGTGTCACCACTGGCCTCGGAGTTGATCCACACCCTGTCCGTGGCGGTGCGCCACAAGCTGACGGTGGACCAGTTGGTGGAAGCCTTCACGGTCTATCCCTCGCTGTCCGGCTCGGTGGCCGAGGCAGCCCGCCGCCTGCATGGCCACGAGGCCATGCAGGTCGTGGTCCACTAACCACGGCACTACCACGGCACCACCACGGCACCACGGCCGGACGGTTCCGCCGGGGCCCGCCCAGCCGGCCGGGTTGCGGTGCCCGATGCCGTCCCAGGGCTTGGGTCCAGGCGGCGGGTGGTTGGGCCAGGGGAGACTAAAGGATACAAGTGCGCCCCAAAGCGACATTTCTACTGTTCCGGGGCCTGG
>JAISTN010000123.1 GCA_031272565.1 Bifidobacteriaceae bacterium | reverse complement strand
CCGCCGGCGGGCTCACCGCGGGCGTCGGTCAATTCTTGGTGGCCCAGCAGGCCGGGTAGGCCCCGGCCGTGGCGGGTCGCCACGGCCGCGATCACGCAGACGGCGGCCAGGGCCCAGGCGAAGACGCCGCTGGGCAGCAGCATCAGCAGGCAAAAGCCGCCCATGCCGCCCAGCACGCGGGCCACACAGCGGCCCACCTCGCCCGGCACGGTGGCCGGCCCCTTCCCTAACGACCGGTAACGCAACTGCGTGGCGTGGTCCCCCAGGCTGGCACCCGTCGCCACGATCACTGAGGCTTCCAGACACCAGGCGATCAGCCAACCCACGGCCCGCGCCAGGGCGGACCGCAGCTCCGCCGCCGGCACGTGCTCCACGTAAAGCTGGAAGGCCTGGAGCCCAGTGGTGACGGCCGTGGCCACCAAGCCGCAACCCAACAGGTCGCAGGCCATCGCCACGAAACGGCGGGACTTGGTCACCGGCGCCGGCCGGTCAGCTACGCCGCTCACCGGCGCCGCCCAGGCGTGGTGCCGCAGCGACGGCACCGCCAAGGCGGCTAGGGAACCGAGCACCGCACCGGCGGTGTTGACCATCAGGTCGTCGACATCGAACAAGCGGTAGGCGCAAGAATAGGCCCCCCACACACCGGTTAGCTGGGTCAACTCGATCAGCAGCGAGGTGCCAAAGCCCGTCACCAACGCGGCGGCCACGCCGCGGTGGGCCAGCAGTCTGATAAAGAAGCCCAGCGGTAGGAACAGCACCACGTTCAGGCCCACCTGGAGCAACACCGGATTGTGGATCAGCTGGGCGGGCCCGTGCGGGTAGTGGAAGAAGTCGGAAACCCATGCAAAGGGCCGCAGTTGCTTGCCCACGCAGCGTAACTCTCCCGGGGCGGGCAACGGCAGCAGGGTGTAGGCCCACAGGGCCATGGCGTAGATGGCAGCCGCCACCCAGGCCAGCGTCCGCCCGGCGGTGAGGCCCCCGCGGTGGCGATAGGACACCGCCACGAACGGCACAAAGCCGACCAGGCACAGCAGCAACCCCGCCACCAAGGCGGCCACAGCGGGCAGTTCGACGTTGTTCACGGGTCCGATTACAACACCGCCAACTGGGCACCGGCCCGCAAAGGCCCAGGTCGCAGGCGCCGCCTGTGACCAATCTCACCCCCGTCCGCCAAGCCCGCCCACACGGGGCTGTACCGGCTGCAGCCCGGCCGCCAACGGCCGCGTCAACCGGTGGCCGGCCAGCGCGCCGCGCCCGGCCTGGCGCGCCGACAAGGCTCGCTCAGACACGCACTGGCCTACAGCCCATCCAGCCAGCCGCCCAGGGCGGCCCGTCCGGCCGGTTCCAGCGCCGCTTCGACCTGCCGCGCCACCGCCCGCAGTTCCGGCACCGAATAGCCGCCGGTGCCCAACTCGTAGCAGTTGCCGATCAGCCAGGTTTCCAGCCAGGCCGGGTCTACCTCAAGGTGGAACTGCAGCGCCAACGCCCAGTTGTCCAGCCCAAAGGCCTGCTCATAGTGCTCCGAATAGGCCAGCCGGCTGGCGCCTCCGGGCACCTGGAAGCCGTCCCCATGCCAGTGCAGTACCGGCACCCCGGCAATCGCACCCAGGGGCGACGCGGCGCCGGCGGCGGTCAACTCGACCGGCCCGTAGCCAATCTCCTTGACCGGCCCCGGCGTCACCGCCGCGCCCAGCGCCTTGGCCATCAGTTGCGCGCCCAAGCACAGGCCCAGCGTCGGCTTGGCCAGCGCCAGCCGGTGCCCGATGGCGTCCGTCTCCATGGTCAAGAACGGATAGGTTGCCTCCTGGTAGACGCCGATCGGCCCGCCCAGCACCACCAGCAGGTCCGGTTCGGCCAGCCGCCGGGGTGTCAGGTGGTCCAGGCCGGCGTGCAAGTATTCGATGGCATAACCGCGTTCGGTCAACAGCGGTTCCAGCAGGCCCAGATTCTCGAATAGGACGTGACGGATGGCCAGGGCGCGTTTCATGCCTTGTGACGTTAGCGGGCCGGTGTTACAAGGGTGTCAAGCGCCCGGCCTTGGACCCCTCCTCCAAACCTGAACCAGAAACCCTGAGCCGGGCCTTCCAGCGAAGCGCCGCCAATCCGGGGTAGTCTGGGGATTCGTCCGCCCTGCCCAACCCCTAGGGAGAGCCCATGGAGACCACGCCCCCGACGCCGCCCCCGCTGCGCCTGGGCATTGATGTGGGCTCCACCACGGTCAAGGCCGTCCTGCTGGACGGCGACCAGATCTTGTTTGAGGCCTACCGCCGCCACAACGCCGAAATCCGGATCGAACTGGCCGGGCTGCTGCGGGACGTGTCCAAAGTCAGGCCCGATGCCGCCGCCCGGGTGGCCGTCACCGGCTCGGCCGGTCTGGGCGTGTCAACCCAGTTGAAGCAGCCCTTTGTGCAGGAGGTGATCGCGGAGACGACGGCCATCCAGCGCCTGGACCCGGACGCGGACGTGATCATTGAGCTTGGTGGTGAGGATGCCAAGATCACTTACCTGAAGCCCACCCCGGAACAGCGCATGAACGGCAC
>JAISTN010000113.1 GCA_031272565.1 Bifidobacteriaceae bacterium | reverse complement strand
CAAGCCCTGGGTGGTGCCCTGGGCGTAGATCGACAGGGCCAGCATCACCAGGATGCCCATGGTGGTGGCGCCCATGCCGACCAGGTCGCGGTTTTGGTGTTCGCGGCTTTCCGGGGCGTCGACCACTTCCACCCCGGTGATGCGTTGCCGGGGGACAATCTTCGCGCCGGGCGTAGCGCGTGTTCGCTTTGGCCGCTTGGGGCCGTTGTGCCCCTTCTTGGTCCGAGCAGCCACGGGCCCATGATACGGGCTTGGGGTTGGTTAGGTCAGCCAGGCGGGGTCCAGCAGTGTCGGACCGATGAAGGCCACCACGTCCATCAGGCTGTGCGCCACCACCAACGGCATGACCCGCCGGGTGCGCCAGAAGTACCAGGCGAAGACCACTCCCATGGCGGCGTTGCCCACAAAGGAGCCGAAGCCTTGATACAGGTGGTAGGAGGCGCGCAGCAGGGCGCTGGCGGCCAAAATGGCGGGCAGGCGCCAGCCGGCCTGGTCCAGCCGGCGGCTCAGGTAGCCCACCGCCACCACTTCTTCCAGCAGGCCGTTTTGGCAGGCCAGCAGGATCAGCACCGGGATGGTCCACCAGTGTTGGCCCAGGTTGGCGGTGGAAATGGAAGCGGTGATGCCCAGTTGGCGCCCAATCAGGTAGACCCCAATGCCGGGCAGGCCAATGGCGGCGGTCAGGGCCGCCCCCCAAGCCAGGTCTCGCCCGGGCCGGGTCAGGTCCAGGCCCAGGCCGCGGGCGGCGGTCCGCCAGGGACCCGAGGCGTGGCCGCCGTGCTCGTTGCTGCTGTCCGCCGGCAGCCCAGCATCGACATCGGCGGCCTCCTGGAAGCCGGGGCGGGCGGCCAGCAGGTACAAGGCCAGGGCTACGGGAATCAGGGCCAGGGCCACCCCCACCAACTGGTAGATCAAGTCCAGCCAGGGTTTGGCGTTGTCGGAGGTGTTCATGGCCACGGTCTGTTCGCCCAGTGAGACCGTTTCGGTCAGCCGGTCAACCAGGCGCAGCAGAGCGTAGATGGCGGATTGGCCCAGGGATAGGCCCAGCACCACCAGCACCTCGGCCTTGAGCCCGGGCAACCGCCGGTGCCCAGTTTCGCTCACGGGCACGCTCACCCCGGGCCCGCCCGCCGGCGTGGCCGCGGGCTTAGCCTTGAGTTTGGCGGCGGTTCCCCGTTCCGGCTGGCTAGTCACGCCCCAAGGCTAGCGCCGCCACCTGTTGACCACCTGACCGCCAGACGCGGGCCCCGGCGTGGCACCTGGCCCGTCTGCCGCATAATGGGTCTGGGACACCGCTGCTCCATCACGGTGGGGTGGCAGTTTACTTCAGGTAGGTGTACCAGCCAGCTGAATTGCTTTGCGGCGCAGAAGCGCTGAAATCGGCCGTGGTGGTAGTTGTCTTTGGATACCCTTTGACGCGCGTGCCCCAGCCCGTCACTGTCTTGTCGACAGTCGTGGTGATGGTCTTGGTGCCGGTGAAATACCACTTGATCAGACGACGCTGACAAACCCCTGTCTTGCCCTTGGGAACCGACATGGTTATCGTGGAGCCCTTGCCGGTGCTCAGAGACTCGCTGAGGCCGGCGGACAATCCGGCGCGCAGCTCGACTAGAAGCATCGGTTTCCAGGACAACCCAATAGTCGCTGAGACATCGTACTTGACGGTTGCTTCCGCTGTTGAGTAACACGAGAACGTGAGTGGACTGAGTGTTCGATTCGTTGCCTCGTCGCTCCACCCGATCACATAGGTTATCCATTGACGGTATTTGGTCACGCAGGTTGTGACCTTGGTGGTGGTTGTGTAGCCGATCCCCCCAGAGATGCCGTAGCTGACAGAAGTGGTCGTCGTTGTCGAGCAGCGTTGAGCTGCAGCCGGCGTGCTCTCGATCGAGGTCAAACCTAGGGCGGCGACGGCTGCGCAGGCGACGCCACCGATGATCCTCTGGCGGAAAGGAATACGCTTCAACATGGGGACTCCTCTGTTTCTTAGGGGTGTATTGGGGTTGGTCTTGGGGGTACTGAGGATGGGCTGAAGACTACAGGAGAGGGGGGGTGTCAAGGCGTTGCGGCGGGGGATTTCAAATGCGAAGATGATGCGTTGCGGATTAGGCTGGTAGTTAGGCGAAAGCGAATTGGGATGAGAGAAGGAGTGTGGTGATGAACCCGGCGCGTCTGGTGCGTGTGGCCTGCGTTTTCATGTTCTTGGTGGGGTTGGCTGGCTGCAGCGACGATGGCGCGGGGGTGGCCAGCTTGACCACCTTAGCCTCCGGCGCCCAGGCCGGTACGGGCAGCGATTCAGAGAGGGCGACGCAGTATGTTGATTGCTTGGTGGAGAAGGGCTTGCCTGCCACGCTGATAAGACTGGACGACGGGAGCCTTCGCCCCTACTGGGATGAAACCAAGGTGGCGGTGGTGTCCACCCGGGCCTTGAATGGCGAGCAAGTCACCAGCTACTTGGACGATCGGTCCCCGGACGGTGCGTCGCCGGTTGCTGATGTCTTCCCCCGGGCCGACACGACTTGGGGGTTGGTGATTGACGGCATCGACTATTCCGTGGAGTACACCGAATGCCGGGACCTGAGCGGCTATATCGAGGACTGGGAACAGCCGGTAGATCCCCGGGATGAGCTGGCCGCCAAAGCGCAGATGGCTGAAGCGGCCAACGACTGGGCACGTTGCGCGCGGGACAACGGCTGGCCCCAGGTGGGGGATGCCAGCGCACCGGTGGCGGACGGCTACCAGACGTCGCCTACGGTATTCCTGCCGGCGAGCATGACGGCGGACCAACTGGCAGCGCTACTGGAAGCCTGCCCGGCCTTTGACCCTGATGCCGAATGGAACCCAACCATCGACTTCTACGATTCGACGGGGACAGGCGAAGGGCTTGACCTGGAGCACATGGATGCGCTCCGGTCGGTTCTCTACGCTGAGTCGAACCCCTATTACTACGAGTACTAGGCGAATTGGGGTCTGTGGTCGGGACTGGTTTGACGCCGTTCCGCGGTGTCCCCGCCGGGGCCCACTACTGCTTGGCGAGTTCGCCGGCGCGGCCGGGGGCGTAGCGGGCCCAGCGGGCCATCGAATACTGCGGCGGCACCACGTTGGCCAGGTCGGCGCCCAGGGCGGCGGCCCACTCGGTGGGGAAGTGCGGGTTGCGCATGAAGCCGCGGCCAACCATGACGGCGTCGACCTCGCCCAAGGCGACCAGCCGCTCGGCGTCATCGGCCGAGTTGATCAGGCCAACCGCGTTGGTGCAGATGCCGGCCTCCCGCTTGACCTGGGCCGCGAACGGCACCTGATACAGCGGGCCCACCGGCACCTCGGCCTCAGGCACCAGGCCGCCGGTCGAAATGTCGGCGTGGTCAAGGCCCAGATCCTTGGCCCAGGTGACCAGTTGGACGGTTTCTTCCGGGGTCCTGCCGCCTTCCATCCAGTCGGTGGCGGACAGGCGGATGGCCAGGACTTTGTCCGGTGGGATGGCCTGACGCATCGCCTCGGTGATTTCCAGGGCGAAGCGGCAGCGGTTCTGCAACGAGCCGCCATAAACATCGCTGCGCCGGTTGGACAAGGGCGACAGGAACTGGTGCACCAGGTAGCCGTGGCGCCGTGGATCTCGATGAAGTCGAAACCGGCCTGGACGGCCCGGCGGGCGGCATCGGCGAACGCCTTGACCAACTGCCAGACCTCGCCCGTCTCCAGGGCCCGCGGTGCCGGGTAGCCGGTGAACGGGACGGCGCTGGGCGCCACCGTGCCCCAGCCGCCCTGGCTAGGTGCCAGCGGCACCGAACCGTCCCACATGGCGGCGGTGGAACCCTTGCGGCCGGCATGCTGTAGCTGGATGCCGGCCTTGGCGCCCTGGCCGTGCAGGAAGGCCACCAGTTCGGCCAGCGGCTCGATTTGGGCATCGTCCCACAGCCCTAGGTCGAACGGCGTGATGCGGCCCTCCGGCACTACTCCGGTGGCCTCCAGGACCACCAGGCCGGGGCCGCCGGCGGCGATGCCACCGTAGTGGGCGTGGTGCCAGGCGGTGGGGATCGACTGGGATGGATCGGCCGCATATTGGCACATGGGGGAAACCCAGACGCGGTTGCGGAACTCGACGCCGCGCAGGGTCAGGGGGGCAAACAGTGCGGGGGTGGCTTGAGTCATGCGCCCATCGTAGTGCCGGGCAGGCCGGCCTGGGCCGCGCCGGCGGAACGGCGCCGGAACCCCGCCAGGACTACGCCGTGGCCAGCTCGTAGCCGGCCTCGGCCACGGCCGCGGCTACGGCGGCCTGGTCCAGTGGGCCGGCCGAAACCACCGTCACGGTGCTGGTTTTTTCCGGCACCAGGGCGACCTCGACGGAGGTGACGCCGGGCAGTTGACCTAGTTCTTCTTGGACGGCCTTGACGCAGTGCTGACACGTCATACCGTCAACCTTCAGGGCAGTGGTGGTCATGGTTGGCTCCTTTCTGGCGGTTCGGGCCAGCCGACCGCGTCGTTGAAGTAACGCTGTACCAGCTCTGAGGCCAGGCCGGTGTAGGTGGCGGGCTCCAGTTCGGCCAGCCGGGCGGTGGTGGCGGGCGGCAAGCCCAGGCCGGCAATGAACTGGCGGATCTCCTCCAGCGACACCCGGTGGCCGCGGGTCAGTTCCTTCAACCTTTCATATGGGTTGTCCATGCCGGGCACTCCGGCGACGGCGGCGGCCCGCATGGCGGACTGGATCGGTTCCGCCAGCACCTCCGGGTTGGCGGCCAAGTCGGCCAGCATCGGCTCCGGGTTGGGGTCTAGGCCGGCCAGGCCGCGGCGCAGGTTGTCGATGGCCAGCAGCGAATGGCCCAGGGCCACGCCCACGTTACGTTGCGTGGTGGAATCGGTCAGGTCGCGCTGCAGCCGGCTGGTCACCAGCGTGGTGGCCAGCGTGTCCAGCAGGGCGCTGGAGATTTCCAGGTTGGCTTCCGCGTTCTCAAACCGGATCGGGTTGACCTTGTGCGGCATGGTGCTGGAGCCAACCGTGCCGTGGCCGCGGACTTGGGCAAAGTAGCCCAGCGAAACATAGGTCCAGATGTCGGTCGCCAGGTTGTGGGCAATCCGGTTGAAGCGGGCCACGTCGCTGTACAGCTCCGCTTGCCAATCATGTGATTCGATCTGGGTGGTCAGTGGGTTCCAGGCCAGCTTGAGTTGGTCCTCGACAAAGGCCCGTGAAACCTCAATCCAGTCGGTTCCCGGCACGGCCACCTGGTGGGCGCCATAGGTGCCGGTGGCGCCGTTGATCTTGCCCAGATACTCGGCCGCCTCGATCCGGTCCAGTTGGCGGCCCAGCCGGAAGGAGAACACCACAAGTTCCTTGCCCAGGGTGGTGGGGGTGGCGGGCTGGCCGTGGGTGCGGGCCAGCATTGGCTGGTCGGGGTGTTGCCCGGCCAGGTCCGCCAAGTCGGCGTGCAGTTCGCGGGCGGCGGGCAGCCAGACTTGCCTGATGCCGCCCCGGATCAGCAGGGCGTAGGCCAGGTTGTTGATGTCTTCTGAGGTGCAGGCAAAGTGGATTACCGGCGCCAGGCGCTCGGTCAGCACGGTGTCTGGTCCGATGGCGTCCCGGGCGGGTCCACCCAGGCGGCGTTGCAGGAAGTATTCCACGGCTTTGACGTCGTGGACGGTTTGGCGTTCGATCTCGCCCAGTTCGGCAATCTGGGCGGGGCCAAAGCTGTCGACGATGCCGCGCAGGTAGGTGCGCTCGGCCGCGGCCAGTTGGGGCGCCCCGGGCAGGGCGTGGCTGTCCAGCAGGTGGATTAGCCACTCAACTTCAACCCGGATGCGGGCCCGGTTCAGGGCTGGTTCGGAGAAATAGTCGGCCAGTTCAGCCACCACGGGCGCGTAGCGCCCGTCCAGGGGTCCGATGGCGGGCCGGGGGTCCAGGTCTGCAAACTTGATTGGTGGCACCCTTCAAGTCTCCCATGCCTGGCGCCTTGCCCGGCTTGTGTAGTACATGTCAGACATTGGCCCGATATGATGCTGCCATGAACCGGACTGTTGGTATCCGCGAGCTAAACCAGCGCACCAGCGCCATCGTGCGCGATGTGAAGGCCGGGACCACCTTGATCTTGACAGACCACGGTGAGCCTTGGGGTCTCCTGACGCCCTATCCCCAGGGCGGCGCCTTCGAACGCTTGGTTGCTGAGGGGGCCGTGGAACGGGCCATCGCCGGGAGCTTCGTCGCACCGACACCGATCCGGTTGCCGGCCGGGCGCACCGCAGCCGAACTGCTTGAAGACGAGCGGGGCCAGTGGTGATCGCCACGATCTATGTCGACACCTCGGCGTTCCTCAAGGTGCTTTTCTCAGACGAGGCCGGGCATGCCGCCATGGTCTCGTTCTTGGACCAGGCCAAGCGGCAAGGCCACCGCCTGGTGAGTTCGCGCTTGCTCAAAGTCGAGGCCCTGCGGGTGGTGCGGCGCCAAGTCAACGAAGGCCGGGCCACGCAGGCTTTGGTGGACCAGACACTGGTCTCACTGCGGGCTTTCGACCTGATCAGCCCAACACCCATGCTGCTGGATCAGGCCGCGTTCCTTGAACCCACCATCAAGACCCTGGATGCCATCCACGCTGCCACGGCCCTAGCCCTCAGGCCGGACCTGACCCAGGCGGCCACCTACGACAGCCCGCTCCAAGACCTCCTGGCCGCTCAGGGGATTGCCACCGTGGCGCCTTAGGTCAAGGCGGCGAAGGGCGCGCAAAACCCCGGCTGGGTGCCAGTGGCGCCCAGGCCGGGGTTTTGCGGTAGTTCGGTTAGGTGCTACTTCTTCTTGATTGTGCCAATTGCGGCAGCGTACAGGCCCAGACCAAGCACCACCAGGCCGCCTGTCAAGGCAGCGCCGGCGCAATAGACCTTTGCGCTATCCGCGACAAGGCCCATGATGAAGCCGAAGGCGGTGAAGACGAAGCCCACAAGCAACAGGATGACTGTCCAAATGCCACCCGGGAAGCTGTTGACGTTCACGGAGACGGCGGGGCCCGGGGCGGGATAGCCGGCCGGAGGCTGCTGGTAGTAGCCCTGGGCAGGCTGCTGCGGAACTGGCTGCTGAGAGTAATCAGGTGTGCTCATGCCACCAGACTAGCGACCGTTCGCCCCTAGATAAAAACCCGGGTCAAGGCGGCGTGGCGCCTGTCAGCGGCGCTTCAGGCGCCAGTCGATAGCCGTGGTGACCAAAGCGCCCACCAAGGCCATGCGGCCCACCGCCTCCAAGCAGTCCAACAGGCGGGGCGCCACCGTGTCATCCAGCACCACATAGTCCAGATCGGCTCCCACCTGCAGGCCAAACGCCACCACCAGGAAGATGCCGGCCACCCACCACAACAATCCCAGCCACGGGTTGTGGGCCGGGGCGGCCTTCTGGGGCGCGGCGGGCCGGGCAACTGGCTCAGCCTTGGTGGTGGTGGGTTCGGCGCTGGGTGCCGGTGGAGTGAGCGCCGGCGTGGCGGGCGCCGGCGCGGCCGCGGTGGGTAGGGCCATGACCGGCGCGCCAGCGCCGGGGCCGCTGGTGGCACCGGACTGCGGACCGGCTTGCGGCTGGGTGGCCGGCGGCGGGGCGGCGGCCACCGCCTCGAAGCTCTCTTCTTGGCCCAGAATCCCGGGGTTTGGCACCACGTCTTCCCAGGCCGGTTCGGCCGCTGCCGTTGGTGGCCAAGCGGGCGCTGGGGCCGGCGGTTCGGTTTCTAGATCCTCGGCCGGCGCCGGCGGCGCCAGGGCTGCCGGTTGCGGCCAGGCCTGGTCTTCATCCGAGTCGAAGGAAGGCGTCTTGACCCCCAGCGACACCCGCTCCACCGGCTTGCCTGCCACCGGTGTGGGTGGCGTCAGCGGCGCGGCCGGCACCGCCTGTGGCGTGACGTGCGGCGTCAGGGTTGCCTGCAGGTCCGGGCTGGCCGGGTAGCCCGGCTCCGGCGGCACTTCGACCGCCGCCCGCGCCTCCTGGTGCGGCCAGGAAATCTGCAGCGAATCCGGTGCCCGCATCAGGCCCGGCAGCGGGCCAAGCCCCGGCTGGCCCGCCGTGGGTGGCCGGGAGTAGCGCACGGCCGCCACCGCGGACGGCGGCGGACCCACTTCCGCCAAAGGCGCGGGTTCCGCTACCGCCACCGGTACGGGCTCATCTTCTGCTAAGTCCAGCGGCGGCAGCGGGCCGGTCGTTTCGGCACTGGGCACAGGCACGTGCGGCAACTCTGGCGCCGCCGGGAATTCGGGAATGGCCGGCAATTCCGGCACCGATAGCGGGTCGAGATCGATTGGTGGAGGTGGTGGCGCTGGCACCGGTTCGGGCCCGGGCACCGGGGCCGGACCGGCGGGCACCGGCGGGAAGGGACCAAACTCTGGAATCACCGGCAGCGCGGCCACCCCTTCGCCCTGCGGATGGGTTTCAACCACGTCGCTGGCGTCAACCGCGGGCACAGCCAGCGATTCGGCCGCAGGGACGTCAACTGCGGGCAGGTCAGCGGGCAGCTCTGCGGGGGGCAAGTCGACTGGCGGCTGCGCCACTGGCAACAGATCCACTGGCGGCAAGCTGGGCTCTTCGGCTGGAACCGGAATCGACTCGACCGGCGGTAGGTTCAGGTAGTTGGGCTCGAACAGCATGGTTGTTTCGGCCGAAGGCACCGGGGCTGGCGCCACCTGCACCCCGGCCGCTGCCGGCTCCTGGGTCAGGGGGGCGACATCGGGCACTTGTGGCCCAGCCGGTTCGGCCGCGGGCAACGTGTCATCCGGCCCGCCAGGCGTGGCGGGAGCCTCGACCGCGGCCAACGTGTCCACCTCGATCACCTCGGCCAAAGCGACCGGTTCACCTGGCAGTGCGGCCGGGTCCTGGGCTGAAGGAATGGTGGTATCAAGGTCCAAAGCCGCAGCCGCGGCCTCAACCGCTTCGGCCGGCTCTGTCTGCACGTCCTCAACCGCCGGTTCAGCCACCGGCAACCCTTCTTCCGGCGGGGCTTGATCCGCCGGTGGTGCCACCTGGGCGGGCGGTGTCAGCGCCTGTTGCTGAAACAGGGCGCGGCCAGGATCAATGGGAGGCGGGGGAAAGGACGGGGGGAACTGCGGTCCTTGAGGCACGCTCATGCGCCAAGCCTATCGGTTTCGCCTCGCTTTGCTCCGTCGACACCTACAAATATGCCCGGGCCGCCGCCAAGGCTTGGTGGCCGTAGCCGCCGCCAAACAGGCAGGTGTGAACCAGCAGCGGATAAACCTGGTGCAACGCGACCCGGCCCTGCCAGCCGGCCGCCAGCGGCGACACCTCGTGGTAGGCGGCCACGATGCGGCCAAGCCCGGCGCAGCCGAACAGGTCCAACATGGCCAGGTCGGTCTCGGCGTGTCCCCCATGGGCTGCCGGGTCGATCACCGCGGCACCGGTCCAAGGACCGGCTGGGTCATCCCCGGTGTGGCCGGCCGGGGGCAACCACATGACATTGCCGGCCCACAGGTCGCC
>JAISTN010000301.1 GCA_031272565.1 Bifidobacteriaceae bacterium | reverse complement strand
CGATGTCCGGCCGTTCCCACTGGTAGTCGCTGGCGAAGAGCGGCGATGAGATCATCAGATCGGCCGTGGCCGGGTTGCAGGCGGCCGGCGCGTTCCACAGGGCAGCCAGGCGCAGCAGCGCCTTGACATCCGGATCATGCGGCTGGGGCTCCAGCGGATCCCAGAAGAAGATCAGCACGTCCAGGCGGTTCTCCGCGATCATGGCGCCCACCTGCTGATCGCCCCCCACTGGGCCGGACAGCAGCCGGTTGACCTTCAGGCCCAGTTCGTATTCCAGCATGGTGCCGGTGGTGCCGGTGGCCCACAGTTCGTGGTGGCACAGGGTGCCCCGGTTGAACCCGGCCCAATGCAACAGATCGATCTTCTTGTTGTCGTGGGCCACCAGGGCGATGCGCCGGCGGCCAGTCACAGTGCTATCGGTCATTGACTCCACGCTGCCTTGCCTTTGTTTCCGCGGTGATTCGCCCAGGTGATGAGCCTGGGCGGGTCTTGTGAAGGGCAGGGCCGGGCACGGCCGGGCACAGCCGGGTCCTTAGCCGGCCCAGGTACGGGCCGCCGCCGCCTGGGCCAGCACTGCCGCCAGTTGCTCCCTCACCCGGTCCGGCGCGGTGCCCCCAACACCGTTGCGGGCCGCCACCGAGCCTTCCACCGTCAACACCGCCTTGACCTCAGCGGTCAAACGGGGGTCGACCGCAGCGAACTGTTCCGGCGTCAGTTCCCACAGTTCCAAGCCTTGGGATTCGGCCAGTTGGACCGCCCGGCCCGTTACCTCGTGGGCCTCCCGGAACGGCACGCCCCGTTTGACCAGCCATTCCGCAATGTCGGTGGCCAGGGCGAAGCCGCGCGGTGCCAGGTCCGCCAGGCGGGCGGTGTCGAACTCCAAGGTCGCCACCAGCCCGGCCATGGCCGGTAGCAGCAGGGCCAGTGTGTCCGCGGCATCGAAGACTGGCTCCTTGTCCTCCTGCAGGTCCCGGTTGTAGGCCAGCGGCAGGCCCTTCAGAGTGGCCAGCAGACCGGCCAGGTCGCCGATCAGCCGGCCGGCCTTGCCCCGGGCCAGTTCCGCGATGTCTGGGTTCTTCTTCTGCGGCATGATGCTGGAACCGGTCGAATAGGCGTCATGCAGTTTGACATAGCCGAATTCGGCCGTGGACCAGATGACAATCTCCTCCGCCAGGCGCGACAGGTCGACCGCGATCAGAGCGGCGACGAAGGCGAACTCCGCCACCACGTCCCGGGCGGCGGTGGCGTCGATTGAATTGTCGAGCGGCGCCGCCAAACCCAGTTGGCTGGCCACCAGCGCCGGGTCCAGGCCCAACGTGTTGCCGGCCAAGGCGCCGGCACCGTAGGGCGAGCGGGCTGCCCGGGCATCCCACTGCGTCAGCCGTTCGGCGTCCCGCAACAGTGGCCAGGCGTGGGCCAGCAGATGGTGGGCCAGCAAGACCGGCTGGGCGTGCTGCATGTGGGTGCGGCCGGGCATCGGCGCCGCCGGGTGTTTGGCGGCCTGGCCGGCCAGCGCGTCCACCACGTCCATCAGGCCCGTCACCAGCCCCCGGGCTTGTTCGCGCAGCCACAGCCGGATCAGCGTGGCGATCTGGTCGTTGCGGGACCGCCCGGCCCGCAGCTTTCCGCCCAAGCCCGGCCCGGCCAGTTCGACCAGCCGCCGCTCCAAGGCCGAATGAACGTCCTCGTCGACCTGGTCCGGCGTGAAGGCGCCGGTCTTGACCTCCTCCGCCAGGGTGTCCAGCACCACCAGCAGGTCATGCCGTTCCGACTCGTTCAGCAGGCCGGCTTGAAACAGGGCCTGGGCATGGGCCCTGGAACCGGCGATGTCGACCTGTGCCAACCGCCAATCAAACTGGGTCGACTTAGACAAGGCCGCCAGGGCCGGGGCGGGACCGTCCGCAAACCGCCCACCCCACAAGCCAGAAGAACCGGATGCTGCGCTCACCCGCCTAGGGTACCTGTCACCAGGCGGCGGGTGCGGGGACGTCGGTGCCGGCGCCCGGTTGCTGCACCGGCTGCAGCGGCAACGGCTGGTCGGACGGGCGGAGCACATCGATCCTCGCACCCAGGCCTAAGTACAGGCCGGTCTTTGTCTCCAGCCTGAGGTAGACGTAGTTCATGATGTCTTTCAGGTACTCCGGCCCGCTCAGGTTCAAGGCACGCCAATCGAACGCGTCGGCAATACCTGCCGGCAGCGTGATGATGCCTTCAATCCGGCCTTGCGCATCCGCCACCCAGGTGCCGAACGTCACAGGTTCGTGCAGGTCACCAACCTTTGGGAGATCGTCGTTCCCGAGGTACCACCAACCGCTGATTGCCACCACCTGACCGGGATCAAAGCCGGTGGCCACAAACTTGACTGCGCCACCAGGTAAGGCGTAGGTCTGCCCCAGGCTGAGGCTGGGGTAGCCGACGGTACGGATGGTGGTGGACCCAAGGTCGATTGTCTGGTCATAGTCGTAGCAGTACGCGCTGAACACCACGTCTTGCGGACCGGGTGGCGGGCCGTCACTAGTCAGCAGCCACAACCTGTACCAACCGGCTGTGATACTGACCGACCAAGTGCTGCCGAGCGGCAATTCGATTGTCCGAGTCGCTAAGGCCCAGTTGTCGTCCCCTTGGGCATCGGCTGTGACCACCAGCCCGGCGCTATAGGGATCTGAGGCATCCAGGCCGGCGCAGGCCGAAGCGTCACCGCTGACGGTGACGTCCTGGTAGG
>JAISTN010000284.1 GCA_031272565.1 Bifidobacteriaceae bacterium | reverse complement strand
GGCCATGCCGGAGGAGAACAAGACGCCGGGCTGGGCCGACCCTTCCAGCAGGCCGATCACTTCTTCGACGGCGTGGTGGGAGGGGTTGTCGTAGCGGGCGTAGGACGGCTCCCCGGGCGGGGGCGTGCCCCGCGAAATGAAGGTGGAACTGAAAGTGACCGGTGGGTTGACGGGCGCCCCGGGGGTTTTGTCGGGCCGGCCCGCGGCCACTGCCACCGTCTGGGGAGCAAGGCTGGCGAAGTCGTTGCGAGGAGATGGCACGGGGACAACAATACGCCCGGCGACAGCCAGGGCGATGCCTCAGCCCTGATTCACCGATGCTGGGCTACTCAGCAGCCCCACCCCGGCCCGCTGGCCACGAAACGCCCCTTGAGCAGTCATTTCAGCCTGCCACCGGGCCGCCATCTTGCCATCACACCCGCCTGGTGCCGCTCGCCCACGCCAACAATCGGCGGATCAGGGCTTAGTCTTGAATCAATGACTCAGCCCTATGCACACAGGCCCATCCGGGTAGCCCTCCTGTTTGGTGGGCGGTCCGGCGAGCACGGCATCAGTTGCGTCACGGCCGGCGGCATTTTGGGCGCGATTGACCGGGAACGCTTCGAGCCGGTGCCCATCGGCATCACCCGCGCCGGCCGTTGGACCTTGGCCGACACCGACCCGGCGGCCTGGCAGATCAAGGACGGCCGGCTGCCGGAGGTGCCCAATGACGGCCCGTCGGTGGTGCTGCCCGCCCAGGTGGGGTCGCAAACCTGGCACTGGGTCGACACCACCGATCCGTGCATGGCGAAGCTGCGTCCCCTGGGCCAGATCAAGGTGGTGTTCCCGCTGCTGCACGGGCCGTTTGGCGAGGACGGCACCATTCAGGGCGCCCTGGAACTGACCGACATCCGCTACGTGGGCCCGGGCGTGCTGGCCAGCGCCCTGGGCATGGACAAGGGCTACATGAAGTCCGTGTTGGCCGCCCAGGGCCTGCCGGTGGCGCCGTTCATTGTGATCACGCCGGCCGCGTGGGCGTGTGACCGCGACCGGGCGATGGAACGCGCCTTGGAACTTGGCCTGCCGTTGTTCGTCAAGCCCTGCCGGGCCGGCTCCTCGCTGGGCATCACCCGGGTGGACCGCCCCCAGGACCTAGCCCAAGCCATCGAACAGGCCGCCCAGCATGATCCGCGGGTGCTGGTGGAACAGGCCATCAAGGGCCGCGAAATCGAGTGTGCCCTGTTGGGTGGCCACGGCCAGGACCAGGTGCGGGTCTCACCCCCGGCCGAAATCGTGGTGGACGCCTCCCACCCGTTCTACGACTTCGAGGCCAAGTACCTGCACCACGACGCCGCCACGCTCAGTTGCCCGGCCGATCTGCCGCCGGCGGTGACGGCGGAAATCCAGCGCCTGGCCGCCCGCACCTTCGAGGCCGTGGGCGCAGAGGGCATTTCCCGGGTCGACTTCTTCTATGTGCCCGACGCCGCCCCCGGGCACCAGGTCATCATCTCGGAAATCAACACCATGCCGGGCTTCACGCCGCATTCGATGTACCCCGGGATGTGGGCCCAAGCCGGCATCTCATACCAAGACTTGATCACCCAGTTGATCGACCTGGCCCTGGAACGCCCGGTTGGATTGCGCTAGGAGCCATACTCCCGCCCGTCACGGGAGAACCTAAAGGAAGATGTGGATCACCGCTTGGCCTGTGGCCAGCCCCGGGCCTGCCCCTCAACCCCTAAGCTAGTGGCATGACAGCGCACGAACCTGACCAGGCCGAACCCGGCCCAGCGTTCGCCCTCCCGCCCAGGTTTGCTTCGCCTGAACCGCCCACTCCCCCGGCCCCACAGCCGGCCGTGCCGGCCGGTGTCCCGGCCAGCCGGCCAGCCGAGCCCGGCCCCGCAGCCTACCGGTCAGGCCCGCCGGCCGGTCTGCCGCAGCCGCCCGGGACACCCCAGGGCATCACGCCGGGCCTGGCCACCCAGCCGGGCAAGCTGCCCAAGCCCGGCAAGCCGAAGCGTGGCCGGATTCCCACCGTCTTGCTGGTCTACCTGGGCTTGGCCCTGATGCTGGTCAGCCCGGTGGCGGCCGCTATTCCCATCGTCAAGACGGTGGGCACGGTCAGCGAGTTGGCCGGCCAGTCGACTTCCGTCCCCGTCACCAACGAAGTCATCTTGTTTGACCTTAAGGCGGGCGACTACACCATCTGGTCATCCAACGGCCGCTGGGAGGGTGACTGCACCCTGGCGCGGGGCCGCAACCAAATCAGACTGTCCCGGGCGGCCGATGTCCCACTGCCCAGCAGCCTGCTGGATGCCTTGGCGGCCCAGCCGGTGCGGGACTTCACCACCAAGACCGGTGAGCACCAGTTCACCTGCGCCACGGACTCCCCCAGCGCCACCGTCTACTACATCATCCCGGCCGTCGACAAGGGCTGGATCAGTTGGCCGGTGATTGGCCTGGCCATCACCGCCGCCCTGCTGCTGGCCGGCCTGGTGCTGTTGGTGACGCAGGAGATCCGCCGCTCAGTCTGGCTGCGCCGGCGCACCGGGCAGTTCTGACGGCCGCCTCGCCGTCTGACCAGGGGCTCAAACCCGCCAGGTGTGGGCGCCCAAGGCCTGGAGCTTGTCCTGGAAGTGCTCGTAGCCGCGGTCAATCAGCCCAATGCCCTTGACGGAGGACCGCCCCTTGGCGGCCAGCGCCGCGATCAGGTGGCTGAAGCCGCCACGCAGGTCCGGCACCTCGATGGCCGCGCCGTGCAGTTCGGTGGGGCCGGACACCACCGCCGAATGCAGGTAGTTGCGCCGGCCAAAACGGCAGACCTGCCCACCTAGACACTCCTTGTAGAGCTGGATCTGGGCGCCCATGGCGTTCAGCGCCTTGGTGAAACCGAAGCGCTGCTCATAGACCGTCTCATGGATGATGGACAGGCCCTTAGCCTGGGTCAACGCCACCACCAGGGGCTGTTGCCAGTCGGTCATGAAACCGGGGTGGACGCCCGTCTCGACGGCAATCGACTTCAACTCGCCGCCGGGGTGCCAAAAGCGGATGCCGCGGTCGGTGACGTCGAACCGTCCGCCCACCTTGCGGTAGTAGTTCAGGTAGGTGGTCAGGTCGGCCTGGCGGGCACCCAGCACGGTGATGTCGCCGCCGGTGGCCAGAGCCGCCGCCGCCCAGGAGGCCGCCTCGATCCGGTCCGGCAGCGCCTTGTGGTGGAAGCCGTGCATCTCTTCGACGCCCTCAACCTTGATCACGCGGTCGGTTTCGATCGAGATGATGGCGCCCATCTGCTGGAGCACCGACACCAGGTCCAGGATTTCCGGTTCCACGGCCGCACCGCGCAGTTCGGTGATGCCGTCCGCCATGACGGCCGTCAGCAGGCACTGTTCGGTGGCACCGACCGAGGGGTAGGCCAGTTCCATCTGCATGCCCTGCAGGCGTTCCAGGGCCTGCAGCCGGATGCCGCCCGGTTCCTTGGTCACCTCTGCCCCAAAGCGCCGCAGAATCTCCAGGTGGAAGTCGATGGGCCGCCCGCCAATGTTGCAGCCGCCCAGGTCCGGGATGAAAGCCTCGCCCAGCCGGTGCAGCAGGGGCCCGCAGAACAGGATCGGGATGCGGGACGACCCGGCGTGCATGGCGATATCGGCCGACTGGGCCAACTCCACCCCGCCCGGGTCCATCCGGACGGTACCGGCGGCATCGTCCAACTCGACCGCCACGCCGTGGGCCCGCAGCAGGCCGGCCACCACCTCGACATCACGGATCAGGGGCACGTTATGCAAGGTGGATGGGCCCTGCCCCAGCAGTGAAGCCACCATCGCCTTGGAGACAAAGTTCTTGGCTCCGCGGAGCTTGATTTCACCGATCAGGGGCGTGCCGCCCTCGATCTCAAGAACATCTTCGGTCACGGTCCCAACCTACACGGGCCGGGCCGGAACCACCGGCTCATCGGGCAGGTGTTTGGCCGGCAGTGTAGTTGGCCGCCAGCTTTCGCGCCTGGCCTCATAGGCGGCGATGTCGCCTTCGTGCTGCAGCGTCAGCCCGATGTCGTCCAAGCCTTCCATCAGCCGCCAGCGGGTGTAGCTGTCAACCTGGAAGGGGGCCACCAGGTCGCCGCAGCGCACCTGACACTCGGTCAGGTCGACGGTCACCTCCAGCCCCGGCTGGGCTTCCAGCAGCTTCCAGAGTTGCTCGATCACGTCCTGTTCCACCTGGGCGGCCAGCAGGCCCTGTTTGCCGGCATTGCCCCGGAAGATGTCGGCAAAACGGGCGCTCAGCACCGCCTTGAAGCCATAGTCCCGCAGCGCCCAGACGGCGTGCTCACGCGAGGAGCCGGTGCCGAAGTCCGGCCCGGCTACCAGCACCGAGCCGGCCTGGTAAGGCCCGCGGTTCAGCACAAAGTCTGGATCGGCCCGCCAGGCGGCGAACAGGGCGTCGTCAAAGCCGGTCTTGGTGATGCGCTTGAGGTAGACGGCCGGGATGATCTGGTCGGTGTCCACGTTGGAGCGCCGCAGCGGCACCCCAATCCCAGTGTGGGTGGTGAACTTCTCCATGGTGCTAGACCTCCGCCTTTAATTCTGGGTTCAGGTCAAGGGGTGACGACAACGTGCCGCGGATGGCGGTGGCAGCGGCCACCAGCGGGCTGACCAGGTGGGTCCGCCCGCCCTTGCCCTGGCGGCCCTCAAAGTTCCGGTTGGAAGTCGAAGCGCTGCGCTCCCCTGGCGCCAACTGGTCCGGGTTCATACCCAGACACATGGAGCAGCCGGCGTTGCGCCATTCGGCGCCGAAGGCCAAGAAGACCCGGTCTAGCCCTTCCCGTTCGGCCTGAAGGCGCACGCGGGCCGAGCCGGGCACCACCAGCATCCGGACCCCTGGGGCCTTCTTCTGTCCCTGCACAATGGCGGCCGCGGCCCGCAGGTCCTCGATCCGCCCGTTGGTGCAACTGCCCAGGAAGACCGTGTCGACCTTGATCTCTTTCAAGGGCGTGCCGGGGGTCAAGCCCATGTATTCGATGGCCTTTTGGATGGCCAGCCGGGTTTCGTCATCGGGCGCCGCCACCGGGTCCGGTACGGCGGCCGAGAGCGGCAGCCCCTGGCCCGGGTTGGTGCCCCAGGTGACGAACGGCTCCAAGGAATCGCCGTCGATGGTGATCTCGCGGTCAAAGACCGCGTCCGGGTCCGTCTTGAGGGTCTGCCAGTAGGCCACCGCCTGGTCCCAGTCCCGGCCCTGCGGGGCGTGCGGGCGGCCCTTCAGGTAGTCGAAGGTGGTTTGGTCTGGGGCCACCAGGCCGGCCCGCGCCCCGGCCTCGATTGACATGTTGCAGACCGTCATGCGGCCTTCCATCGACAGGGCCTCGATGGCCGGCCCACGGTACTCCAGCACGTGGCCCTGGCCGCCGCCGGTGCCGATCTGGGCGATCACGGCCAGGATGATGTCTTTGGCGGTGACGCCGGGCCGCAGCCGCCCGGTGACGTTGATGGCCATGGTCTTGAACGGTTGCAGCGGCAGCGTCTGGGTGGCCAGCACGTGTTCCACTTCCGAGGTGCCGATGCCGAACGCCAGCGCCCCGAACGCCCCGTGGGTGGAGGTGTGCGAATCGCCGCAGACCACTGTCAGGCCGGGCATGGTCAAACCCAGTTGGGGGCCCACCACGTGGACAATGCCCTGGTCGGCATCGCCCAGGGAGTGCAGCCGGATGCCGAACTCGCGGGCGTTGTTGCGCAGCGTGTCGATCTGCAGCCGCGAGGTCGGGTCAGCAATTGGCAGGTCGATGTCCAGAGTTGGCGTGTTGTGGTCTTCGGTGGCGATGGTCAGGTCCGGCCGGCGGACCTGGCGACCGGCCAGCCGCAGGCCCTCGAAGGCCTGCGGCGAGGTGACTTCGTGGACCATGTGCAGGTCGATGTAAAGCAGGTCCGGGGCGCCATCGGTGCCTGGTCGCACCACGTGCGCCTGCCAGATTTTCTGCGCGAGGGTGGTGCCCATGGCGGGTCTCCTTGTGCAACAGTTAACAGACTTGTGTCTCAGAGTGTGGAATGGGAGTATCAACGCATGGACAATACTAGCGGAGTCGGCGTGCTCGACAAGGCGGCCGCCGTCCTGGGCGCCCTCGAAGCCGGACCGGCCACTTTGGCCCAGTTGGTATCCGCTACCGGCCTGGCCCGTCCCACCGTCCACCGCCTAGCGGTCGCGTTGGAGCACCACCGCCTGGTGGGACGCGATACTCAGGGCCGGTTTGTCCTTGGCCCCCGCCTCTCAGAGTTGGCCTCCGCCGCCGGTGAGGACCGCCTGCTGGCGGCCTCCGGCCCGGTGCTGGCGGCCCTCCGAGACCATTCGGGCGAGAGCGCCCAACTGTTCCGCCGCCAAGCCGACCAGCGCGTCTGCGTGGCCGCGGCCGAGCGCCCCATGGGGCTGCGCGATTCGATTCCGGTGGGGGCGGTGCTCCCGATGACGGCCGGTTCGGCCGCCCAGGTGCTGTTGGCCTGGGAAGAGCCGGAACGGATGCACCGCGGGTTGATCGGCGCCAAATTCACGGCCACCATGCTGGCGGCGGTGCGCCGCCACGGCTGGGCCCAGTCGGTGGCCGAGCGTGAACCGGGCGCCGCCAGCGTTTCGGCGCCGGTGCGCGGCGCCGGCGGGCGGGTGGTGGCGGCCGTGTCGATTTCCGGCCCGGTGGAGCGCATTTCACGCCAGCCCGGCCACCTGCACGCCGCCGCCGTGGTGGCGGCGGCCAACCGGCTGACCGAGGTGCTGCGCAAGGCTGAAGAGGCCCATCGGTAGGTGCTACGGCTTGGCTGGGGCTACCCGGCCAGCCGGGCCGGGGCGCGCGAGGAGTAAGTGTCGCCCCGGCACCGGCT